>JACDGC010000105.1:6429-9324 GCA_013815535.1 Ktedonobacterales bacterium | reverse complement strand
CCTTCACCACCGCATCCCTAGCCGCACGGCACAAGCTCTTGGTACAATCTGAGCAAGAAGCAGGGTGCTGTGAAACAGCCCAAGCACACGTTTGGAGGAACACCATGGGATTGAGCCATGCGGCTTTGCGGGACCAATTGGTGCAGGCAGCACGACGCCTCAAAGAAAGCAACGTCCTTTCCCATAGCGGCCACGGCAACATGAGCGTTCGCCTGCCAGAATCGGGGCAGATGCTCCTCACCAGCGTAAGCCACCTCAACGGCCTCACACCGGAGGATCTGGTCGTCGTCACCTTTGATGGCGAGGTCATCGAAGGGAACCTGGACCCCACCACCCGTGAAATCGTTGGCATGCACAGCGGCGTTTATCTGAAACGCCCTGATGTTCAGGCCGTGATTCACACCCATTCGCCGCGAACGACAACGTTCGCGCTCGCCCATGCGTCCTTGCCCTGCGTCTATGAAGCCTTTTTGCGGTTTGGCATCACCGCGGATATCCCCGTGGCAGACTGGGCACCGCGAGGCTCAGCGGAGGCTGTCGCGTTTATTCAAGACCAATTGGAACGGCATCCCACCGTCCCCGCTGTCCTGTTAGCCAATCATGGCGTTCTCGCCTTCAGCCAGGATATTTTGGCCGCCGCACAACTGATCATCATCATGGAAGAATCCGCCGAGATGACGTTGGACGCGCGCAACCTCGGCGGCGAAAAAGGCTTCCCCCCTGGCGCGGTCGAGCGTGAACGCGCCCATATGGAGCAGTTCGGCTCCACGCAACAACCTTTCAGCGAGCAGCGGGGGCCAACGGCGTAAGCAACTGTTGCGCGTTCTCATGCAAGACCGCCTGTTGCTCATCTGGGGTCAACCCGGCGGCCTGAAGGACGCTTTCGATGCGCGCGAGCGGAGTGAGAGGCATGATCGGCCAATCACTGCCAAAAACGACGTGCTGCACCCCTAATAGCTGCGTGGCAAAGCGGATCATGGCGGGATCGAAACCCATCGTGTCAACATAGAGTCGTTGTCGCAGAAGGCTGGGGGTCGTACCCTGCCAGCCTTCTTCCTGATCAGCCATACCGCTGAAAAGCAATGTTGCCGCGCCGATCATCGGCAACACGACACGCAGCGTGGGCAGGGCATCCAAAAGGCCACTGCGCAGGAATGCCAACAGACTGGCGGCGGTCTCCGTCCCCCGCGCGAGCAGGACTCCCGTGTGCCCCAGCGACGACAAACGGCGCGTCAGCGCCACCGGGCTCACGGGATGCACAAACACCGTCACCCCCAACGCGGCAGCCAGTTCGAAGAGCGGGCGAGCCGCTGGCGCATCTAACCACAGATCGCCACGGGCACAATCAATGCAGAGTCCATGCAGGCCCAACGTGCGAATCGCGCGCTCGGCTTCTTGCAGCGCCGCCTCGCCCGCGAAGGCATCGATGGTGGCCAGAGCGAATAAGCGCTGCGGATAGGTCGCCACCAAGGCGGCAAACTGATCATTGATGCGCTGCATCAGATCCAGGGGAAGAGCCGCCCCGGGTGCCACCAAGACACTGCCAGGCGCTGTGAGCACCTTGACCGCGATGCCTGCCCCGTCCAGCGCCGCGAACTGGGCATCGAGGTCGGTCAGCAGCGGCCAGGCACGCGCCAGGGCCGCTGGTGCGGGCGACTGCCCTCCCCAGACCGGGGCGTAATAATGGCTATGGAAGTCGATACTCTGCGGCATTGCTCTTTCCTCGGCGACGCGTGTTCGTGAGTCACTCATTTGAATGGGAGGCTTCACGATTGAAGCTCACGTATTCAGGGCATACACATTGCCATCGGATGAGCCGACATAGACGACATGCTCGACCACAACGGGGGAGGAGAATACCACATTATCGGTTTGATATTTCCAGCGCAGCGATCCATCCGTGGCATTGAGCGCGTAGATGGACTGGTCGAGGGAGCCGACGTAGAGCACCCCGTCAGTCAGATATGGCGAAGAATAGACCACCCCCTCGGTTTGATATTTCCAGCGCAGTGAGCCATCCTCAGCATTCAGGGCAAAGACGAACCCATCATCGGTGCCGACATAGGCCACCCCCAGGCCAACCGTCACCGATGAACTGCCGCCGCCGGAGCGGAATTTCCAACGCAGTGCGCCATCCTTCGCATTAAAGGCATACACAAATTGATCGAGCGCATTCACATAGATGACACCACTGACCAGACGGGGCGTGGAACCAAAGAATCCATTGGCGTGATATTTCCAACGCAACACGCCATCCGCTGTGTTGAGGGCATAGAAATAGTGATCGTCCGAGCCAACATACACACTGCCGTTGCTGACCGCAGGCACAGCATTGACGTGATTCCCCGTGGGAAAGGACCAACGAATCGTGCCATCTGCCGCATTGATGGCATAGAGTGCATGATCGGTTGATCCAATATACATCACGCCTTGCTCGATCGCTGGGGAAGAATACACCTGCTCCCCGATATGCGTTTTCCAGCGAACGGTTCCGGGTTGAATGACGACCTGGGTTGCGCGGGAAGGCGAGGAAGAGGGCCGCGTGGCGTGCCATAACGCCACCCGAAAGCCGACCAGCAGCGCTACAACGAGAAACCCACTGAGCGCAATGATGATCAGGCGCCGCCAAATCTGCTGAGTCATGCACCTAGCCTCCCCTGAATGCCTGTGATTACCGTTGCGCGCAGTATACCCCGCTGGGCATGCCCATCCGCCACCACCACGTAACCTCGCCGCCATCCGTCAGTTTTGTTCGGTGGTCACAAAGACACATAGGCTACCAAAGAACAGAAAACTCTTCCTCGGCTTCGCTTATACAGCAGGCTGAGTACCGTCGGCATCTCAATGAAACGGGCATGCGGAATCATGACGAACCGTTGATTGCTCTGCTTGCCC
>JACDGC010000105.1:0-6419 GCA_013815535.1 Ktedonobacterales bacterium | reverse complement strand
CCCATATTGGCTTCCTGCTTCCAGCCCACGTTCTTGCCGATGACCAGAGTTCCGATGCCTTCAGCGACGAGACGGTCGATGATGGCACGGCTGGCGGTATGGAGGTAATACGTGAGGGAACGGGTGCGATGTTCCCCCATCCTCTTGAACGTTGCCGTAGTCACTCGCGAATTCCTCGCACACCCTCAGGAATAGGTGAGCCAATTCACCTGCACCCCAGCGTCACCCACCGCGAAGCTCATTGTGACCCGGGCATAATGTCCAGCGGCGGTTTTGACCAGGAAGACGCTATTCCCTCCCGGGATGGGGCCGGGTCCATATGAAGCCCGCTTGATCTCCGCACAGGTGCTTGCCGTGCTGACCGCAACCGCAGTGCCGTTGACTGGCTCAATGACGAACCCTCGTGGGGATAGCAGCCAGCGCAAATGGGCCCCCGTGCTGACGGTTGTGACCCTGCCATTGTCAAGGTTGAGATAGGCCCGGTCGACGTTTAGTGCCGCGCTTCCTGAGAAGATCTGCCCACAAACCAGCGGCTGTTGAGTCGGCGTCGGCTTGATCTGATTCCCTTGGGGTGTGGGAGTCGGCGCTGGGGGCAACGGCGTCGCCGTCGGCGTTGGGCTGGGGCCAAGGGTTTCGGTTGGAATGAGAGTCGCATTGGGGTCAAGCACCCTCACACACACCGGCTGTTGGCTTAACCCAAAGTCGAGCGGAATGATCGGCTCATTGCCAGTGGCAGCAGCCGGGGTGAAATCAGACAATTCCTGGGCATAGATGCGATAGCCCATCGTCCACTGGCCAGCATTTTGGCCAGGATAGTCTGGCACCAACGTTTGGGCAAAGGTCGTATCGCGATAGGGATTCGGGATGAAGACCTCGTTGGCATTTCTGACGCGCTCTGGGACGATGACCCCACTGGCGGTGGTGAGAACATCAGCCCCAAAGCAGCCAGCGGTCCCCAACGCACTATAGGTATAGTTGTTTTCCGCCTTGAGAATGATCGGTGACCCAGCACCGCTGACGTTGCTCGACGAAGCGCCTTCCACCCGTACCGGGCTAAAATTTGGCGTGGTTGACGTGAGAATGAGGGTGCAGACGACATACGCAAAAGCAGCCCCAGGGTCGGCAAGCGAGAAAGTGTGGTGGCCTTCGACGGTCCACCCGGTGGCGAGGCTGCTGTTGGCGTTTCCCAAAGCGGCTGACGAGCGCCAGAGGGTGGCAATGCCCCCCTTGAACTGATAGCCGCCGCCAAGCACGACCGTCTTTGGAGGGCAAGAAGCCGTCACCGTTGGCGTCGCATCGGCCTGTGCATTCGTGCGAACATATTGAGCTTGCACGATTTGGGTCAAGAGAGGCGAGGGGGTGCAGATAGCGTGCGCTATCACCAGGGTTGATCCTTCCCCATATGCCGCACGTCGATTGGCGACGGCGACGCTCCAGGCATCGGTGTCAGAGGGATAACTGCCCATCACCGCGAGGTAGGGGAGGCTGATCGTGCCCGTGAGGGTGGCATATGTGCTGAGGATGTTTTGGGGGCTGACGCTGTAGCCCCCGCTTATCAGCGACTCACCCGAGTGACAGCGTGCCGTTACGGTGGCAGCGGCCTCAGATGAGACGTTCTTTATCTCGGTTCGGTCAATGAGCGTTAGCCCGTGCAGCGAGAGTGTCCCGCTGGGGATCTGCTGCTTTCCCGAGGTCGAGCCACAGGCGGCACTCGCCATCGCGCTCAGCACAACAAACATGAGCACCCAGCGCGGCGGATGCGCGCGCGCAGAACCTGCCGAGAATAAACGCATGCTTTCTCCTTTTCGGTGTCGTAAGACGAAAGACGATTGGACCAGCCTGTGGTCATAGCTCAGATATACCTTCCAGCACCCGACTCGGCCAGGAAGAATCGGCAACTTTACCCACGAAATTGGCACACATCGATCGCTTGGACGTGGTGGAGCATTCGCGAAATGCAGGTGAGATGAGCAAGCGAGGAGAGCGTAGACGCGGATCATTCCGCTACAAGGGGAGCGCTTGTTCGTTGTTTCCCTGTGCATGGTAGATCTGCGCCAGCGTGATGAAATCAATGTGGTCATTGGATAATCGCCTCATAACTGCCGTGCTTGTTCGTCTATAACTTCCATCTGGGATACCGGAGTAAATGAATCGAGAATCCTCCGCCTTCTAGGCGTGGGGAGTGTCAAGAAGCCTACCCATGGCAAGCAACGCCCATACTTGTAAAGCAGGGAGGAGCTGATCATGCAAGCATGATCAGCTCCTCCTATCGCTATCCCATAGCCTCAGGGAATGATGATGTCTTGCAACGTCACTGGCTGATGCAACGTGTAATCAAACTCATCGGCCTGTGAAACGCCTGTCGGCGTCAAGACATCCATCGCTTTGGGCACCATGTTAGGATCGACGGTGCAGTGCGGATCAGTGCTGCTGGTCGCGCATACGCCGAAGGAATAACCGCCCGGTGTCGCCGTGAACCCACGCGCCTGATCGGAACTGAAGCCGTCTTGCCCGGTGAGCACCACGGTGAAGCCCCAACCAGAGGTTGGGTGACCAAAGCTGCTCGCGGGCACACTGAATGTGATGAAGCGCGAGATGGCATTGGCACTGATATTCACCGAGCCAAGGGCATTCCCATGCGCGTCCACATATTTCTGGCCGAAGCCCTGCACCTCGACCAGTTTGCTCCAGGCAGCGCCCCCCGCAATCGTGTAGTTGCGCGAGGCATACGCCGCCGCTGTTGCGGCATCTCCCGCCGCCGCCGCCGGATCGTGCGCGTAGACATCAACCAACTGCGCGCCCAACGGGCTGCCAAAGGTCGCGGAGAGGTCGCGCACTTGCAGCTTGAAGGTCACGGTCGTCCCATCGTCGATGACGCGGAACTCCTGGATGTCGAAGGCCCCCGCGTGGAAATCACTGGCCGTCGGATAGGCATAGTTGCCTGGCCCGTGGTCATCATTGGTGGGGTCGGTGACATCCAGCACAACCGTGCCGGGGGTGAAATCATAGACAATCGTGCGCTGGGCATACGCCGTCGCGCCAGCGGGACTCACCGCCGCAATGGTCAGGACAGTCACGCCCCCTGTCACCGCGATGGACTGGCTAAAGCTGCCACTGGCCCCGACCGCCACGTGAGCCGTCGTCGTCACGCTCTGCGTGTCGGTATTAGTCGCGGCGACGTAGACGGTGTTGCCCGGTGCCGAGGTGCCAGTGACCGTCACGCTGCCACTCGATACCGATGATTGATCCGCTGGGGTCGTCACGGTCAAGGTGGTCGCCCCTGGCTGGTGCGTCACATAGCGCGCATACGTATCCGCTGGGCGTTCCAAGATGCGATTGGTAGCGATGTCGCGCGCCAGCCGCACATACGAGGCCATTGACCACGTGAGCGGCGACGCGGAGCCAGCGGGTTGGCCGTTCTGGAAGCCGATCGATGCCGTAGTAGGATCGGTGCCATAAGGTGAAGCCGCGAGGTTGGGGAGTTCCCAATCTTGCTCAGGAATGAGGCCTTCACCCGAACTGAAGTGCTGCATGGTCGCCAGCAGCATCTTGGCAGTCGCACCGTCGCCATGCGCCAGCGCGAATTCGCCGCGTTCCTCGGTCAGCAGCGGCCAGACGTGGCCCGTGCCCTGGTTGGTGGTCGCCCATGGCTGGCCAGTGGTGCCGCTGTCGCCATAGCCATCGCCGTTATAGCGATGCCAACCGGGGCCGCTCGGTGTCGTAGTTTTGATGGTGGCATCCACCACCGCCAGCGAATTGGCAATCGTCGGATCACTGGCGGATTTCAATCCCAATCGCACCAACTCCAGGAAGCCCGCATCGATGATCGCACGCTGATCCAGCGTTGGCCCACCATTGCCGACGTTATAGCTGATCGCCGCATTGGGATCGCCCGTTTTTGAGAGACGGATGTAATAGGGCTGCGACGACAGCGGCCCATTGGTCGTGACCAGCCACTTCGTCAGCGAGCGCTGCCATTCATCCGCTGTGGCACGCCAGATGGCCGCGCTGGCCGTGTCGTGGTTAGTCGTGGCGATATCGGCGGCAGCGACCAAGCCAGCGATCTCGGCGGCGATGGTCGAGGGCGAATAGCCCGTTTGCTCTTCCCAGCGTTCGACGCCGAACGAGGGACCATGACTGATGACGAAATTCGCCGCTGGGCGGATGTGCTGTTGATACAGCGTGGCATCCGTCATGTGCATCTGATAGGCCATGATGATGGGATAGCTGGCCTCATCCAACTGGATGCCATTCGAGTCGGGGGCGAGTTTGCCATTCAGCAGGCTATTGCGGGGTAACGAGCCATCAGCCAACTGCTGATGCAAGAAAAGGAAATTGACCGTGTCGCGGGCCGTCTGCGTGTCGCCATCCGCGAAGAGACCCGTCCATGCTTCGTAGAGGTCACGGCCAAAGACTTCGCGATATGAGCCGAAATAGGTGTTGTTGGGATCGCCCGCCGAGACCGCCTGCCCCCACGGCGACGCCAGCCCTGCCGCAATTGCGCCGGGGAACGTCTTATCCTCGGAGGCTTTGACGACGTTGGCGCTGAGATAATATTGCTTGATGCTTTGCAAAACGCTCTGGCTCGCGTTTTTCTTGGCCGCGTCAGAGATAGGCGGGATCAACTGGCTATCATACGCCAGCCACCCAGCGGCATAGCGCACTCGCAGCAGATCAAAATTGCTTTGCAGTGTTGCCCGCGCCGCCGCGACGGCGTCGGCCTGCTTCGCGCCAAACCCCAGCGCCAGCGTCACGTTGCCATTGGCATCCAACGCCAATTGCGCCGTCTGCGTGACGTTGCCATTCGACGCCGTGCCATCGAGAGCCGTCAAGGCATGGCTGGCCAGCAGTTGCGTCAAGCCATCACTCGCCGTGCCCGCGAAACCATTGCTGACCTCCTTAAAGGGCGTCGAGGCGTCCAGCGCGCTATAGACGGGCGTGGCGTAATCACGGTTGGTCGCGTTGGTGTGGGTGTTGGTGTCATACGCCACTGGCATGACCTGGCTCGTTGAGGTGTCAACGATGGCGTTATCCGCGCCACCATTGCCCGCGCCGCCCCCGCCGTTGCCGTTGATGGTGGGATCGAAGGCGGCGTAGAGGCGATAATCGGAGCGCTGGCCCACCAAAGCAGCAAAGCTGGTGTGCATGACCACTGTGTTGTGCGCTGGATCGGTCAGATAGTCCGTCACCAGCCGATATTTGCCGCTTTTCGCGGTCGCTGTGACACGGCAGCCCAGGCTGGGGGCGTCAAGTTGCTGGACGGAATAGGTCATGTCGCGGGTCTGCACATCCGTGAAGGTGCTGCCATCCGTCACGACATATTGCAGCGTCTTCACATTCGTCGTATCGATGGTCGGATAATACACATCGCTCAACACGCCGTTGGCGACCGTGAACCAGACCTTCGAGGTGGTGTTGCGGGCCGTGCCCACACAATCTTTGCGGGCTTCATCGAAATAGGCCAACGCACCAGGCCCATCACTGGCGACCCCGGTCGGCACGTTGGCAGCCAACGCCGTTAACCAGGTATGGCTGCCGATGATGAGGGTACTCAGGAGCAAAAATGTCATGCCAGCCACGATCAAGCGTCGTGACGGGTGCCGAAGATGCGCGATCATGCTTCCTCGCATTCTGAACGGGCTTGACACACAGCAGGCCCTAACGCCACCTGGCGAAGTGAACTGCCGCCGCAGCACACACTGCGGTGTATCCACCTTCAGTGGTTGGATGCCTCGTATTATAGGTGTTTTGATCAATGGTGAGACAGGGGGCATCCATTCTGGCTCGAACGCCTTGCCCCCTCTCACGCAAGTGCTTTCATGCGTGTCCCAAAGGGATGAAAATCGCCACCAGTTCTTGAAAAGTTTGGTGGCGATTGCGCAAACATTCTAGGAGGAACCAGCCTGTTAGGGATAGCTTACAACCGTGACCGGAACGTCGGGGTTGGCGATGGTCGAGGACCCGCCAGTGTTATTGATCACGTTCAGGATGCCACCCGATCCACCTGTGGAGAGGAAGATTGTGAGCAGATCGTTCAAACTGCCCGCCGGAAGCTTCGTGGGGACCTCGAACGCATTTGCGGCGTAGATGTTGACGCCCTGGTTGAAGAAACTGTAGCTGCCCATCCCATACCCATTGAAATGGGTGACGTGGTTGCCCACTTTGAGCGCGGCATAGCCATCGACGCCGGGAGCTTCCATCCATGCCGCTTGGCTGGGCGGATCATAGGGCATCTCATTCTGGAAGAAGATGACCTTGCCACCGTTGCCGTTCCAAAGGACCTCATATTTCTGATAGTGTTCGACAAACAGGCCATACGCCGTCACATTGTCGCCATTGACGACGAGGCCTGTGTCGGCCACGTTGCTGGTCCAGCCCACGCCGTTCCCATGATCAGCGCGCCATGCCCAGATGTCATC
>JACDGC010000104.1 GCA_013815535.1 Ktedonobacterales bacterium | reverse complement strand
AGAGGATACGCCCGCTCGCCTCGTGGACGCTATAACCGGTGATGCCCACCGTCAGCATGCGTTCGCGCTGGCGGCGCAATTCTTCCTCGGGTGAGAGCGAGGCTTCTTGCGTTCCGCCATTGGGGGCCACCGCGAGCACCTCCACCGCGCCGCTGGCAACCGTCAGGGCAAAGAGTCGCTGATTGGGCTCGTCCAGCGTACTCGCCAGATAGCGAATTTGATCATCAGTGGCGCTGAAGGTGAAATGGTTCGGCAGTGCCATCCCCGGCGGGGGAAAGGCACCGAGCGCTTCGATCGGAAATGACTTACTCACTGGGCACCATCGCGCGCACTCTGGCGGCAATCTCATTGGCGATGCCCATGTTGATCTGGTCAACGGTCTTATGCAGATTGATGATGTCGTAAATCGTCAGTAAGAGCCCCACAATGCTCACAGACGCAATGGCGAGCACGATGTGCAAGATGCCGCGTCCGATGCGCCCCAAGTAAAAGTTATGCCCACCAATCGGCCAGCCAGTGAGGATTGCCCAAATCAACGCGGTATTGTAGTTCTTGGCACGGTGGGTGTATTCGCCGTAGAAGATGCCTTGCTGCGTGGGTGTCATCGTCGCAGCGATTTGCATGGCATACGTATTCGTCACAGGCAACGTCATCAGGGGAGCCTCCTTCATGGCACAAAAGCAATGCATAAGTTCGCGGAATCACACGATCACGAGGGCACTTCACAGGAGGATGCACACGTTTTTTTTGATGGTGGGTCGCTAACCCCACCTGCTCAATTATAACGTATCGCCGCACCACTTGGCAGCGCGGTGTCATGGAAAGTGACGTGTTGCGCCCGACTTTGGTTGCAAATTTGCTGCCAGAACCACCCGTGACGGCGAGCCAATTGCGTCAGAAGCCCTGACGGCTCATCCATCGCGCGCACGATGACCCTGTCACGTTGCCATGCGGACCATTGGGTACACCCATATTCAACACAGTATAACCGTTGTATCATGGAAATGGTTCGTCACAGGCATCAGATTCGGATGGGGACGCTCTATGCAATTATTTTTGTTGGTTGCGCTGGTTGGTTCATTCTTGCTGGCGGTCATCATGTGCGGCATCGCACTCCGGCTGGCCCCGCATTTTCGCAGCGGCGAGCGCAAAGAGGGCTTCTTTCGCGTTGATCAGTCGGCTGGCAGCAGCGGCGGGGCTTTGCATGGCAAAGCTCGTCGGCCCAGCACATCCGAATTACCCCTGGTTGGCTCGCGCGGGATGATCCCGGCGATGCTGGCCGCCGGCGGCGCGACTGGCTGGCTGCTCAATTTTGACACGTCACAGTGGATCTTATTGAGCATCATGGGGGGGGCTTTGGTCGGCTTTTGGGTGGTCGGCGTGCTGGACGATTGGAAGAAAGTGCATTCGGGCCAGGGCGTCCGCGAGGTCACGAAATTCGTGGGCTGCGCGATCGTCTCCATCGGCGTGGCGCTGACGCTCTACTACTTCTTCCCGAGCGCCACCACAGCCTATTCTCCCTACCTGGACGTGCCAGGGCTCGATGTGCTCTTTCGTCAGGTGCCGGATATCTGGTTGGTCTTCTTCGTGCTGCTGGTGTTGGTCGTCGCCACGTCGACTTCATTGGCGGTTGACTTCGCTGATGGGCTGGATGGCTTGGCGGGTGGGTTGACCTTCCCTGCCGCGTTGACCTTCGCCGTCATCATCCTGGCGGAAAATCGGCCAGATCATTATCCTCTGGTGATCGCCTCGCTGGCGCTGGCGGGCGCGACCATGGGCTTTTTGCCCTGGAACTGGCCCTCATCCTGGCGTGGGCGCACCAGCGCCACCCCGCGCCGCGCCAAGATGATCATGGGTGATAGTGGTTCGCTGGCCATCGGTGGTCTGCTGGCCATCATCGCTATCGTTGATCGGCAAGAACTGCTGCTGGTGCTGATCGGTGGTGCCTTCGTCATCGAGGGCGTGTCGGCTGTGATTCAGTCGCGCTTGCTGGTGCGTTTCTTCCGCCGCTACCTGCGGGTGGAGCGCTTCGATGCCGAGAAGGTGTGGTTTCCCCATACCGAGTTTCCTTTGCCGTTTCTGGCGACACCACTGCACCACCATTTCGATCTGCTGGGGTGGGATCGGCGGCGGCTGGTCTATAGCGCGTGGACCATCGCGGCGGTCTTTGGCGTGCTGGGCATCGCCTCCGCGTTGGCACCCTTCACGTGGGAGCGCTATCTGGCGCGTGGCGTGGGCTTGCTGATTGGCATCGCCTTGTGGCAAAGTGGCAAACACACGCGCAGCTATTTCCTGGGTTTCGTGCCCTCTCCGCAGGGCCGCAAGATCGCGCTTTTCTATGGATATCCCTATAAGCTGTTTGGGCGTCCGCTGTGCGCGTTGGTCGAGGTCATCGAGGCGACGACGGCCAATGTCGTTTCGCCCATCGAGCAGACCGCGCTGTGGGTCCGCATGAATCTCTTCGATGCCCGCGCCGCGCTGGGCTTCTTTTGCTATCGCGCGGGCTATTACGCGCTGGCCCGTGAGCAGTGGGAACGCATCCCCTTCAAAAATCTGGTGGTGCGCCCGCAGATTCAAGATTTGCTGACAGAGGTGCGCCGTCGTCTCTCTGCGGGGGCGTTGCGCCCCGAAGAGAGTGCTGGCACCATGGAGACCGCGATTGGTGCGGCACCCTCGCCAGCGGATATCTCGCTGCCGAATCTCGCGTTCACCGGACCCAACACCATGCCCGTGCGCCCCCAACCCGCCGACAGCGCGACGATGCCCACCATCGCCCCCGCCAACGGCGGCGAGGCATAGCCGAGGTCACCGCGTGCTCAGCGTCGCTGGCAGGGCGTGGCTCATCCCCCTGCTGGCGCTTTTTTCGTCACAGCCAGCACTTTGTAGCGATCATCGCCCGCGACCTCGGTGACTTCACCAAAAAGCTCCTTGAGCTTCGATTCATAGGCAAGGAAGCGGTTGGCGACGAAATAGGCCCGCCCGCCGGGAGACAGCGCCCCATGGGCGGCGCGCATGAAGCGCAACCCCAGTTCGCCCGATGACTCATGGCGCTGGTGAAAGGGGGGATTGCACGCAACGACGGTGAAGCGTTGCTTGGCGATGGCATCCACCACGTCGGCGGCATGAATCGCCGCCGTGATGCCGTTGTGCGCGCAATTGGCCCGCGCCGCATCCAACGCATAGGCATCCGCATCTGTCATCGTCACCTGCACATCAGCGGCGCGGCGGGCGGCGACCATCCCGACGATGCCCGCGCCGCAGCCGAGATCCAGCACGCGGTCGCCCGCCTTGATCACCAGCGCGTCAATGAGCATCTCCGTCGCGGGGTCCAGTGCCCCTTTCGCGAAGACACCCGGGGCACGCACCATCTCGAACTGTTGATCACCGATGGCGAGGGTGAAGGTGGGTGACTCGTCTTCGAGCGCCAGCGGGGTGACCTCACCCGTGCGCCGTGCCACCACGATGCGCTGCCCCTTGCGGTAGGCCTGCGGTTCGGCGTTGCCCAACAGGCGCTCCATCCGATGCGTGAAGGAGAGGATGCCCGCGTCTTTTGGCCCGGCGGCATAGAGCAATCCGGCGGGTTTCAGCCGCTCGGCCCCAGAATGGACGATGGCTAGCAGCGCGCGATTGCTCGGATAGGACGTGATGTCAACCGCCACCACGTCGAAGTCCGTCGCATCGTCTGGCAGCGTTGCCGTGAAGAGCGTCCGCAGGGGCAACTCGGGGGTGCGTTCGCGTTCCACTTCCAGGGCCCTCCATCCCGGCAGCCAGTGCTCGACGGCCACGACCAGGCCCGTTGGCCCCACCGCCGCAGCCCAGCCCGCTACCACCTGGGCCGCGACGCCCAGCGCCAGCACGCGTGCCCCAGCGGCAGGCACCAGCCCCTCGCTCAACAGTTCATTCGTATAGAAACGCGGGTCAGTCGACTTTGGCATGGGGGACAACTCCTGCGACAATGTGGCATGCGAAGGTTCGCGCGTGACACGAACACGCTTCGCGCCGTTGCGTCTGATTCCTGGCCCTCAGTATCGCACATCGCGCCTGACCCACCCTGCGGTGATACACTAGAGGGGATCGCATCACACAAAAGAGGGAAGCAAGCATGCCAGTTGACATTCATGATATCGAGCAATTGGTCGCGGATCAGGGCGAGTGGCGTGGCCATTGCCTGAACCTGATCGCCAGCGAAACGACGCAGAGCGCCGCTGTGCGAGGCATCCAAAACTCCGACTTCATGGGGCGCTATGCCGAGGGGCACCCCAACACAGATGGCGCGACGAACCGCTATTACCAGGGCACGCGCTACATCGACGCCGTCGAGCGCATGGCACAACAAGAGCTGAGCGAATTGCTGGGCGCGCGGCAGGTGGATGTGCGGCCCATCAGTGGTAACGCGGCGAACACCGCCGTGGCGCTGGGGATGCTGCGCGGCGGCGACAGCATCATCGTCAATTCCACCGATGCGGGTGGCCACATCAGCCATGCCGCCATCGGCGTCTTTGGGCGGCGCATCCAGACGCGCGGCATGACGCTCAAGGCTGACAGCGACAAGGGCATCCCCATCCACTTTTGGCCACTGACGGCGGATCGCTATCACATCGACGTGCCCGCCGCCGTGGCGCTGGTCGAGCAGGTGCGGCCGCGCATGGTCATCCTCGGCAAGTCACTCTTCCTCTTTCCCGAGCCCGTCAGCGATCTCGCCGCCGTCTGCCGCGCGCACGACATCCCCTTGCTCTTCGACGGCGCGCACGTGCTGGGCCTCATCGCGGGCGGAGCCTTCCAGCAGCCGCTGGCTGAAGGCGCGACCTGGCTGACGGCCAGCGTCCATAAAACGTTCCCTGGGCCACAGCGCGGCATCGTCGCGGCGAACCTGGACCCCGAGCAAGAGAAGAAGTATTGGCAGCCGGTGGATCGCGGTGTCTTCCCTGGCTCGTCGAGTAACCATCACCTGCACACGCTGCCCGCTCTGGTGGTTGCCACGCGTGAAATGCGTGCCCACGGCCACGAATATGCCCACGCCACCATCGCCAACGCGCAAGCCTTCGCCAAGGCGCTAGATGAATCTGGCGTGCCCGTTGAGGCCAAGGAGTTTGGCTACACCCGCAGCCATCAGGTCGCGGTGAATGTGGCGGGTTTCGGCGGCGGCGTCGAGGCGGCCAAGCGTTTGGAGACGATGAACATCATCTGCAACTACAACATGCTGCCGGGCGACGCCGACCCCAAAGCGCCTTCTGGGCTGCGGCTGGGCGTGCAAGAGATGACCCGCTTCGGCATGGGGCCGGATGCGATGGGCGCGATGGCGGCCCTCTTCGCGGATGCCTTGCGTGGTAAAGATGTGCGCGAGTCTGTTGCCGTGCTTCGTGATCGCTACCAGACGCTCGGCTACGTGTTAGCCACCAGCCAGGGGGAGATACACTATGTTCGGCAAAACGCCAATCCCATTGCTGCTCGTTGCAAGCGTCTTGTATTGGATCGGACTGTCGCACACCATCGGTGCCGTTGCACCAAGCTTCGATGCGTTGTTTCTCTTGCTGCCTGCCATCCTCGGCCTGCTATTGGCGCTGCCCGTGTGGGCGCATCGGCTGGTGGGCACGGTGATTGATCGGCGGTGGGCTGGTTCTTTGCCCTGCTCGGCTTCTTCTGGGCGATCCCCTTCGTGACGCTGCTCTACACCACGGGCGGTCCCGAGGGGCCAAGGAACATCAGCAAGATCCGCCGCTTCTTCGCTGGGCAAGAGGAGTGACCGACGCAATGGCATCGCTAACCGCGTCGCTGCGCCCGCGCAATGTCACGGGCCACGTCGCGCTTGGCGATGTCGTCGCGCTTGTCATAGAGCTTTTTGCCGCGACCAACGCCCAGTTGCAGTTTAGCCAGGCTGCCCTTGAAATAGAGTTTCAGGGGCACCAACGTCATGCCCTTGACCTGCACCTGGGTCATCAGGTTGCGCAATTGGCGGCGGTGGACCAGCAGTTTGCGCAACCGCAGCGGCTCGTGGTTCATGTAGGTGCCTTGCTCATAGGGGGCGATGTGCATGCCCTCGAGCCACAGTTCGCCGTTGCGGACGCGCGCATAGGCCCCACGCAGGTTCACCTTGCCCGCGCGGATCGACTTAATCTCGGTGCCCGTCAGCACCAGACCAGCCTCCAGCGAGTCCAGCACTTCATATTCATAGTATGCCTGCCGATTGACGGAGACATCGTGGATGGCATCTTTGTCGGGCATGGGTCGTCTCCTTCGTGTCGTGCAGGCGGCTCGGCTGTTCCCCTCGCGTGCCCTAGGGTGAATCCCTCTTGATCGCGGCCCCATTTGGACGATTACAGTTAGTAGGGAGCTTATGACGTTTGGGCGCGGGCGGCGGTGCGATCTGATACCCCCTATCATATGATCCCATGCCGCATGCCTGCAAGTGAGGATAGTCATTACGATGTCACAGTCAATCTTTACGCGGCTGGCGAATCTGGCGCTGCGCCACAAATGGACTATCGTGGGGTTGTGGGCGGTCGCGGTGGTGGTGGCGTTGCCTTTCGCGCCGCGCATCTCTTCGGCGCTGAAGCCGGGCGGTTTTGGCAGCAGCGACATGGAATCCGTGCGGGCCGAGCAATTGCTATCACAAAAGCTGAACTCGCAATTTACTTCGGTCGACATCTTCTTCACCAGTGATAAGCTGGCCGTGAGCGATCCGCAGTTCACTGCACAGGCCGAGGCCGCCATCGCGCCGCTGACCAAATGGAAGTTGGTTACGCAGGTCGTACCCTACACTGTCAACATCCATCAGATCTCGAAGGATGGGCATGCGGCCTACACGGCGGTGTATCTGGACACGAATGCGGATGACGCGCCGAAATATCTGCCGGGCCTGCGCGAACGCGTGGTGCAACAGCACGACCTGCACATCAGCATTGGCGGTGGTCCGGTCTTTTACGCCGACATCCAATCCGTCAGTGAATCGGACCTGAAACGGGCCGAGTTGATCGCATTTCCCTTCGCGTTGCTGGCGTTGTTGCTGGTCTTTCGGTCGCTGGTGGCTGCTGGGCTGCCCGCCGCCGTGGGGGGATGCAGCGTCATCGTCTCGCTGGCGGTGGTCTATGCGCTGGCGCTGCACACCGACATTTCGACCTTCGCGCTCAACATCACCACGCTCTTTGGGCTGGGGCTGGGTGTGGACTATTCGCTCTTCATGGTGAACCGCTACCGCGAGGAGCTGGCGCGTGGGCGCACTGTGGAAGACGCGATCCGCATCACGATGAATACGGCGGGCCGCGCGATGGCCGTCTCGGGCACGGCGGTGACGATTGGGCTGATGGGGCTGTTGCTCTTCAACTTCACGGTGCTGCGGTCGATTGGTTTGGGGGGCGTGTTGGTGGTGCTGGTGTCGATCCTTTCCGCTGCGACGCTGCTGCCCGCGCTGTTGGCGATCATCGGCACCCATGTCAATGATTACCCGATCCGCCTGCCCAATTGGGCCTGGTTGCACCGCGCACGCACTGCCGTGCAGTCCACGCCGCTTGGGCAAACCCTCGGTGCTTTCAAAGGGGCGCGTGCAACCACTGCCACGGCTACCGGGGCTGAGTCGCCAGGGTTTTGGCACACCCTATCGCTGCGCGTGATGCGCTATCCGTGGCGGTTCTTCATCCCGGTGCTGGGGTTCTTGCTGCTGCTGGGGGCACCGTTCCTGAGCGTGCGGCTGGGCGCGCCGGATGCCTCGATCTTGCCGAAATATGTGCCGTCGCGCTCGACCTATGATCTGTTGCAGACGCGCTTCGACGCGAATGAGACCAACCCCATCGTGTTGTCGGTGCAGTCCACCAACGGCGACGTGCTGACGCCCGCGAATCTGGCGGCGCTGGATGCGCTGTCGGTGCGGCTGGCGCAAGACCCGCGCGTCCGGCGGGTGGATTCAGTGGTGACGCTGGACCCGCGTCTGACGCTGGAACAATATCAACTCATCTATGGGCAGTCCCAAGTGGCGGATCCCTTCATCGGCTCAACGCTGAAACAGTTGGTGGTGGGTGACACGACCATCGTGAATGTCATCAGCAAATATGGCATGATCGATCCGCGTTCCGAGGCGTTGGTGCAAGACATCCGCGCGACGCATTTCGCGGGGATGAAGGTGCTGGTGACGGGCGGCACGGCGGGCGTGGTGGACTACGTCAATACGATGTATGGGCAGTTCCCCTGGGCGATCTTGGCGGTGGCCATCACGACGTATCTGGTGCTGATGCTGCTCTTCCAGAGCGTCATCTTGCCGCTGAAGGCGCTGGCGATGAATACCCTCTCGATCCTGTCGGCCTATGGGGCGCTGGTCTTCATCTTCCAGCAGGGGCACTTCGACAATCTGCTGGGCTTCACGCCGCTGGGGTTCGTGGAGGCCAGCGCGCCGATTCTGATGTTCTGTGCGCTCTTTGGCTTGTCGATGGACTACGAGGTCTTCTTGCTGAGCCGCGTGCGCGAGGAGTGGCTGGCGACCGGCGACAACGTCCACAGCGTGGCCCTGGGGATGGAGCGCAGCGGAGCCATCATCACCAGCGCGGCGGCCATCGTCGTGATCGTGTCGGGCGGCTTCATCACCGCCGACATCATCCTGGTGAAGTCGCTGGGCGTGGGCATGGCCCTGGCCGTGCTGATGGATGCGACGCTAGTGCGCGGCCTATTGGTGCCCGCGACGATGCGCCTGCTGGGCAAGTGGAACTGGTGGTGGCCCTTTGGCAAGGTTCGCTCCGGTGGCATTGAGGGCGACTCGACCGACGTCGTGCCCGACGTGCCACCCCTGGCGACAGCGCGACGCTGAGAGCGGGAAGCCACGGGGTGTGCTGCAACCAAATCACAGAGGACATCATCAATCATCCACAGCGCGATTTGCTGGATGAACACTATCAGGCAATTGCTCCACTTGATTCACGGCGCATTGCGGCACCCTTGCGCTTTGTATGATGAGTGTGATACACTGCCGCTAACAAGAAATCGAACCGTGAGGTGCTTGCATGGTAATGAAGACAATGGCTCCTACGCACTAGCTAGAGTCCGCCTCACGCGAATCGCGGCCACGGGCGTGCTCTGGTGATTTTTCCCAGACATTCCCGTGGCATTTTGTGCCCCTTGGGCGGCCACGGATGCTGAAATTTCCGTGGCCGCTTGGTGTTTATGGACAAAGGGGTTGTTTTCCCATGAGGCACGAGCGATCTTGGCGTGCGATATTATGGCATTATCTGGCACCACAGCGCGGGCAGGTGATCCTGCTGGGAGTGCTGCTGGTGACGACGATTGGGCTGGGCTTAGCGGGGCCGCAATTGCTCAGCAACTTCATCGACGGCGCGACGAGCGGGGCGGCGGTGCCAGCCCTGCTGCGGATCGGTGTAGCC
>JACDGC010000103.1 GCA_013815535.1 Ktedonobacterales bacterium | reverse complement strand
CGGCCATGCTGCGCTTCGTCGCGTGTGTACGTCACGTGGCGAAGCGCCCGCCCCGCCACCAGCACCTGAAATCCACCAGCATCGAGTGTCTGTAATTCTGCCTTGACCCCATGCACATCGAACAACCGAACACGCATCATCCCCTCCTTTTGCCGAAACAAGGACATTGCATCTTTGTTTCGTTGGTGGTATTCCCTTCACAGCCTTGCGGCTCCAGTTTCCCACCGTATTCAGTTGTGGTACCTCGCCCTTGCTCTCGCTAGTGAAGTGCCCGTTTCGCCTACGTTAATCAGTCTGGTTTTATTTAGATTAACTTCGACTCCCTTATATTACCACGCCATCCAGTTAAATGTCAATAGACTAGTCTATCTCGTTTGTATTAGTTCACCTGACAAATTGACAAGTGTCTAAGAGGATGGTATAATTCTCCTGTACCTACCAGTAATCCCACCTCAGAAAGGGGCTTTAGATATGGCGAACGACACAAAAGAATGGCTCACACAGGAAGAAGTAGCAAACGATATGGGAGTAGATGTTGATAAGGTTCGTGCCTTAGTCAATGCTTTATCTCGTGCGGGAGTTGTCAAAACACAACGAAACCCACTAGACCAGCGATACGTACTGATTCATAAAGACTCAGTATCAACTATAAGAAACGCTTTAGGTATAGCTAGTTAGTTCCTCAGCGAGAGCATAAAGCTCTCGCTTTTTATATCGTTATGTATCACGAACAAACATAAAAAGCTTGTTGCAAAATGACAAAACCAAGAACCGAGCAAAAAACCTAACTGAAATCAACATAAAAACCGAAAAAATAACTGCGCCCCAAACCTCCCCAAATAATAGTTGATGGGCATCAATACTACCCTCAACGACCCTGTTAAATAACAGGAGTAAAGAGAAAGTCGAAAATCCCCCATCCCTGACCCCGCCGCCATCGCGGGACGCTGGCTAAACGCCGAGTGGCTGCCGATGACATGCGCCACCAAGGTCTCAGCCTTCCCCACGTCATAGAGGCCGCACGCACAGGACCAGCGGCCATGCTGCGTTTCGTCACGCGTGTACGTCACGTGGCGAAGCGCCCGCCCCGCCACCAGCACCTGAAATCCACCAGCATCGAGTGTCTGTAATTCTGCCTTGACCCCATGCACATCGAACAACCGAACACGCATCATCCGCTCCTTTCGCCAAAGCCAAGACACTGCATCTTTGCTTCGTTGACGATACTCCCTTCACAGCCTTGCGGCTCCAGTTTCCCACCATATTTGGTTGTCGCTCTTTAACTCAGTAAATTTTCAAAATTAACTAAGTTCAAGTTGAGTATATAGCATGGGAGCATATGATGTCAAGAGAATAGCCTTGACTTTTGCAAATTGACTAAATTTGGTATAATATATAGAGTACCCTAACAAAAATCTGACAAACGGAGAGCCTCATGCCTAGAATGCAAGCACCTGATGGATACCTAACATCTTCAGAAGCAGCAGAAATACTTAACTGTAGCGTAGCTATGGTGTACAACTACGAGAAATCTGGGCAATTACATAAAACCGTTCCACCTGGAAGAAAGCAAGGATTCTTTTCAGAGAATGAGGTAAAAGCCCTATCTGAAGGATTAGCAAGCTTTTTTGATGCATCATTACATCCTACAGATTCTAAGGATGATGGGCTTACTTTCAGGCAAGCAACATCAGACGACATGGAAGGCGTTTACAAAGTAGCTGCAAGCTTGTTTGGAACTACTACATCAGCAGAGGCAAGAAAACCTTTAATAGAAGCATGCCCAGAAGGTAACTACGTGGTAGAACGCAATGGGCAAATTGTCGCCTATCTTCATGCTCAACCGTTGAGACATGAAAGAATGATGGCATTCATGAACGGTGAGATCAGAGGAAAAGATATCAGCGTTAGTGATCTAGATTGTTTTCGCCCTGGGCAAAAATCGGAATGCCTAATTAAATCGATTGGAGCCACGAAACAAATAGGAGCAACGGATAAAGACAGAAGAGCAAACCAGCAAAGATTCATTATGCGATTGCTCCAAGGAGTAAAAGCAGAATTGGAAGAGATGGGAAGCAGAGGAATAATTATAGATAAAATCTTCGGGACAAGCGAAACGCCAACAGGAATTGCTATGGGTTTCAGCGCAAGCATGCAGCAATTCGGAAAACCCTTAGGGGAAGGAAGATTCAGATTTGTCATGAATGTTGAGGAATCTGAACTATCTATCTTTGATCCTTACAAAGAGGCATTAATAAAATGGCAAAAATTACACGGGAATGCTTCAATTCGTCAAAAGCATACAACCTAGGCTAAGATGGGCATCAACGCTACACCGAGAGCTACTCATTAATAAAGCTACTGACCTTTAGGAAAGACGGAATGGCCTCATTTAATTGAGGCCATCCAGAAAGCATGCTAGAAAACTATCTCCCTCTCTCCTTCTGAGTTTTGGATGCTCTACTCATATGGTACACTGAAACAAAGTCAGTGCGGTTTATGGAGGTATCATCATGAACAATGCTCTCGACCCAAACCTTGCGCCAGGCCCCAACAACACTGCATCAGATATGCGCGTACAGAGCGGCTTTCCCATATGGAGCCTTATTGCCGACTGGATAGCGCATCATTATCAAGATGAGGCCGTCATTGCTGATTACGCGCTTAATTTGCAAGAATGGGAAGCAGCCAAGACGTTTTATCAGAAACACCAAGCAATGATTGATGCGCGCATCATCCTGAACCAAGAGCCTGTCGGAGAATTAGTCGATGGCCTAAATACACCTGAAGAATTTTTTGCATGGTCTCTTAAGCAGAGCGCATAATGGCAGCACTGTATGTCGATGAGGGGATATCACGTCAACTGGTCATAGACTTGGTTGCCCAAGGATTTGTTATCGTTCATGCCCTGGATCTCGGACCAAAAGGACGTCACGACACCGTATTGTTTCGTGAAGCGCAGCAGCGGCAAACAACCATATTTACCCTAAATCGTGCCGATTTCCTTTTTCTCGCCACCGCTTGGCAAGAATGGGGATTAGGCAACTATTTTGGAATAATTACCCCGAAACCAGGCAAGCAGCCTACGCCTATTGTGATCGCCCAAACGTTGCTTCAATATTGCCGCGACACTTCCTCATTTATCAATCGCATCGAACTCTTTTGAAGGTATAGCAATAGCGAAACATCCCAATGACTCCCATCAGGATGAAGAAAAGCAATAATACTACTAGACTGCTATAAAGCAAGGAAGCGGCACAAACAAGCATACGGCAGGAAGCTCGGGATAGAGCCATCTCAAGTAAATTACATATTAGTGACCAAATAGTAACTAAGGGGTCAGTAGATTTTGGTGTGGATTATAAAAATTGAGCTTGGCTTGCACGCAGGCAAGGTCTTCGCCATAGTTCGCAAAGGCGAGAACGGCTTTCTTCAGTTGCAACGGATCGGGGATGTCTTCGGCGTCGTAGATGACGACATATTCACCCTTCGCGCGAAGCAAACCATAGTTACAAGCACGTGGCTTGGTGCGTAACTCGCCATCTGGTACTGTCACTACCTGGAAGTGTGGCGGGAGATCCATTGCTAGCAGCGCCAATCGTGTTGCCTGATCGTCCGCCTCAGTGAGGAAGAGGATCTCTAATTTGTCTGCGGGGTAATCCAAGGCACGCATTGCACCGAGGAACTGGGGCACCACCTCGGTCTCACGATAGAGTGGACACAGGATGGTATAACTGGGCCACGCCGCACCAGCCAAGGCATTGACCACCACATCATCCACATGAATTTCGGGGGAATGGTTCAGCGTGCGTGCCGCCAACCACGTTGTAATCAGCAGATCCGATAGGTAGACCAACGTCACAGCGGCAACGGTGCCGATGAGCAGTGGTGCTCCCCAAAGAGCCAGGCCAGCGGCCCAGCCCAGCACCAACGTCACCAGCACGATCGCTTGAGGTCGCGTCAATGTCTGCACAGCAGAAAAACGCTTGGGCAGCGTCGAAAAAGTTTGGATGCGCGTTTCATTCACATCCATCGGCACCGGCAATGGCCTCGTGGGCTGTGAATCAGCAGTAGCACGCACCATGGCACGGTGCGTCAGACATGCACGATAGCTCTCCGTCAAGGTCGCCTGGTTGGGGGTCATCGGTGGATTGCGGTCGTCATCCGACGCATCAGGGGACCACGTGCGGAGCTTTTGCGCCAAACCAAAGAGCTCGCGGAAGGCACGGAAGATCACACCGATATTCGCCCCGGTTGCGGTCCCTTTCGCGCGTGGATAATGGTTCACCGGCACCTGATGCATGGTGACGCCCATACGGGCAAATTTCGCCAAGAACTCCGTGTTGATCATCGCACCGGTCGATTCGACTGCGGCAGTGCGCATCAGCCGCGTGGGAATGAGCTTGAAGGCACAGTCGATGTCGCGCACCTGCAAGCCAAACAACAGCGACACCAGGCGCTTCCACGCCAGTGCATTCAGCTTACGGAGTGGCGGATCGGCACGGTGCGCCCGATACCCCAGGATGACCTCAGCATCACCCGCTTCATAAGGCAGGATCAAGCGTTGAATATCGTTGATGTCGAACTGCCCATCCGAATCCATAAAGAACAGCAATTCTTTCTCGGCCGCAGCAAAACCGGCGGCCAACGCGCCACCATAGCCACGATTTGGGCGATTGTGAATGACACGCACACGGGCATCCGTCGCTGCCAGGGCATCGGCAATCTCGCTGGTGCGGTCGGTGCTGCCATCATCCACCACGATCACCTCAAAGTTTGGGGCGACATACTGCAGGGTGCCAATGACAGCATAAACTGTATCTTCGATGTTGGCTTCTTCATTCCAGGCAGGCAGTATCACCGAGATGCCGCGCTCCGTCAAGGGTCGTGGTCCGGCGAACAATGAAGGAGCCTGATCGTGCGCCGTGATGTCGGCAACCAGTTTGCCCGAACGGGCGATGACGCGCAGATTGGGGGGATCGATGATCACGCAGTGTCCTCACATAACACATTGCGGGATTCATCCGTAAAACCCAGGGGATTTGGTCAGCACAGTGCCCTGTCTAGGTCTTGAATCCAGGGCTCGTGTGGAAGTATCCACCGGGGGAGAGGGGCAGCTTCGACCGTCCTCGGGTGAGTCAACTTCTCATCGCAAGAAGTCCGTGCGCTCATCCATGGATCGTATGTAAGGAGTGTACCCGAACGTCCCCGCCCTGTCAACGTTTCGGGGGCCAATTGTCCCCAAAGTACTACACAGGATATATTGGGGACGTTCGGACCAATACCACGGGAAGTGATGACTCAACCCAGCGTGATCCCCTATGGCATATACTTCTAATGGTATTTGTTGAGCAGAGTTCGTTGTAGTCCAAGCGGAAGGAATCACCTCCAAGGTGCCAAAACAGCAAGCAGTCATCATCCCCATTGATGCCGCACATCCCGATCAAACCCGCATATCCAAGTTGGGCGCAGCCATTCTTGCAGGAGCATTGGTCGCTTTTCCTACCGAGACGGTCTATGGGCTAGGGGCGGACGCGACCAATGCAGATGCGGTTGCGGCAATCTTCACCGCAAAAGAGCGACCCAACACCGATCCGCTGATCGTCCACATCGCTGACATCTCACAACTGTCCTTGGTCACTGGTCATACGTTAGCGGAATTGCCTGAAAACGTAGCTAAGCTGGTCACTCGTTTCTGGCCGGGACCGCTGACGCTGGTGCTGCCGCGTGGTCCGGCGATCCCCAATGGCGTGACAGCAGGACTAACGACGGTGGGGGTACGGCTGCCAGCGCACCCCATAGCGCGTGCGCTCATCGCGGCAGCGGGGGTGCCCATCGCCGCCCCCAGTGCGAATCGCTTTGGGCACACCAGCCCAACGACAGCTGCACATGTCTTCGCAGATTTGGGGGACCGCATCCCGTGGATTATCGACGGTGGCCCCAGCCAGGTAGGCATCGAATCCACGATTCTGGATATGACGGTGACGCCGCCGCGCCTGCTCCGTCCCGGTGGTGTGCTTCTTGAGGAGATCGAAGCTGCTTTGGGGATGCCTGTCGCCTATCAAGAACGTTCGGTAACCTCCGCTGCGGCCACCGCCCAGGCGCCAGGTTTGTTGCTCTCTCACTATGCCCCTCGTGCACGCCTACTGGTTTTTGAGGGCGCCGATATCGCTGCCACCTGGGAGCGGGCGGTGAGCGAGGTCGCGGCATTGGCGGTGCGCGGCGAACGAGTAGGCGTGCTCTCTCTCGATACCCTGGCCGGACGCTTCCGCACGGCAGGTGCCATCGCCATAGCACCACTCGGAACGGGGGATAATACCGCTTCGGTTGCCCATCAACTTTTTGCGGGGTTGCGGGCACTAGATGATGCAGAGGTGAGCACGATTGTCTGTGGCGCTTTTGACCCCATGGGGCTAGGGTTGGCGATACGTGACCGGTTGTGGCGAGCGGCAGGCGGGGTAGTCATCTCAGTGGATGCCCCAGCAGCGAGCGACGAAGCGCGCGAGGCTTGACAAGCGCAGCACGGCTATGTTATACTCATCTCGTCGTCACGACAATTGGTCCTGTGGTGTAGCGGCCTAACATGTCTCCCTGTCACGGAGAAGACCGCCGGTTCGAATCCGGTCAGGACCGCTGATGACATAATTATGTCGCAGTGTGGCGTAACAGCCAACCGCCCATCACAAATGGGTGCTTCCATACCGCGCGTGAGTTCCCGCTCACGCGCGGTATCTGCTATGGCGACCAGCGCTTCCTCCTTTGTGTTGTGTTCCTCTCCGGTGCGAGAGGTGTTGCGTGTTCGTATGCTCAATGGTTGGGCGAAGGCTTCCGGGACTTCCGACTGGCGACACCTTCGCCGCGACGAGCTTCACGGATAGACGCTCAGTGCGAGTTACTCCTCTTCGCGCTGGCGATGCGCAAGCCGCCAAATCGCACCATGCGACACCTGAAAGTGGTGCCCCACTTCCCGCATCGATTGCCCCGCCTCCAACATCCTGAGGGCTTCGCGTTGTTGCTCCGCGGTTAAGGCATAGCGCGTCGGGGCGCTCTCCCGCCGGATCGTCGTTTTCGTGCGTGGATCGCGGATGACCCGGCGGCGAGGTTGCGGGCTCTTTTCTGATTCGGGGGACGGACACGTCAACCAGTGCCCCTCCCACGCCCAGTCCGCCAAGGCCAGCCGTATGCTTGGCACATATTCGGGATAGGGACACAACCCCGTGATCATCCGCTGGGTGCCATCCCAGGCTAAGCCGTTCGGCTGCAACAGTGCCAGGACCATCTCTCGGAGGTGGTCCAGAGCCTCGTGCGCACGCGCGAGTTCCCAGAGTTCGGGCAAGCGGGTCATCTGTTCCCCCGCCTGCAGGACGACCTCCGTCCCGTGCTGCTGCACCTCCTGCTGGCGCAGAATGGCCTGGCGGGCGCTATTAATCCGCGCCATCTCACGCTGATACCGCGACGCGTCGATGCCTTTGGCTAAGAGCATCATGTTGAACGTCTCCTGCTCCTCGTGCAGCTGCTGCAGTTGGGCCGCCGATTGGTCCGCCTGGGTCGCCGATGCCTCGGCTAACTGCACGAGATCATCCTGCCAGTTATCCCCCAGACGATACCGCTGCAACAGATACCCAAAAGCCTTTTCCACGCGCCAGGCGGGCGTTGTCGCCGAGGCGGTGCAGGAGAGACCGCGCTGCTTGGCCGCACAGCGATGGTACCGTAAGATATGCTCCGGCTTATCGGTATGCGAACTCCGCATTGGGAGCCGACAGGTGGCGCAGATGATGATGCCCCCGAAGGGATAGATCGCCCGTTTCGTCTCACTCGCTTGTGGGGCATACCGCAACTCCGCTGCGACCTCGAGCATCCGTTGCCAAGTGGCATACGGCCAGGCGGCTTCATGCCGTCCCATGAGACGCACCCCTGCAGGGGTAATGATCGTGCCGTGCTGACACCCGGGTTCGAATTCACAATAGAAAGCATTGTGGAGCATGTTCCAGATGGTATCTTCGGTGAAGCGCCGCGCGAAGGGCTCCTCACCAAGATGGGCTTCGTGTTTACCATTCCAGCGATTGCCCCGTGTGCGGTACCCCGCGAGATTCAAGGCGTCGGCGATCTCCTTACAGGACCGGCGCGCACACCGTAGTTCCGCGATGAGTTGGAGCGCGGGCCAGGTGGCGGGATCGGGGCGCACCGGGATGGGAGGCGCCTTGCGATTGACGCCGATGCCCGGCGGCAACGGCGGATAATCGGGGGGCAGATAGCCATAGGGGGGCTGGCTTTGGTGCAATCCGCCCAAGGCCCGTTCTTCTTTCGAATCGATCATCCGCTTCGAGTGCTTCATGAGAAAGTTGGCATTCATCCCCGTATCGACGGCAAAGGCAATGCTATGCCCATCTTCAACCAGCCGGTTGCTGTTCCAAAGGCCATCGGCCGTGGCCCACCAGATGCCCCGATGGCGCAGATCATCGAGTGTCGTATAGGTCACCGCGTTGTTGCGGGACCAACGACTACTGTCATAGCACAAGATCCCCGTGAAGTCGCTGCCCGCTGCCGCGAGCATCTCCGCGAAGCGCGGACGCCGGTGGACGTCATCGTACTTGGCCGACGTCGCCGGTTCATCGACCCAGTCGATGATCTCCCAGTGATGCGCCGCGGCAAATTCCGCCATCTTGCGGTGCTGCGTCACAATGGTGACTTTATCCTGCATGTCCGAGCTGTAGCGCGCGTACCCCACGAACCGCGTCCCCGCTGGCGGTTCCGTGAGCGGTTGGTACAGCCGGTCATACTTCCGCTTCCGTTCCATGGCTAGGCCGCTTTCGCTGACGGCGCATAGGACGCGCGAATGCGTTGGCACACCGCCGCCAGACGACGCGTGTTCGGGGTATCGGGTAAGGTGACTAAGACGATCTTGGGGCGTTCGCGCTGCGGCGGCGTGGGACGGGGGGATGCATTCATCGAATCGATCTCCTTGAGCCCAGGGGATACGGAACAAGCAGGAGGCACCGCGATTGGCCCTGCCTACCGTTCAGGACATACTGCCGAGCGACGGGAAGGCCTGCTCCCTGCCGTTATCCTCAAGGTAACCGGGACCGGCGGAGCGAAACGGCGCTGCGTGACCCAATCTTGCGCGTCATCTTTACCCGCTGGGGTGGGACGGCGTCCAACTGCACACGGCACCACGGCACCTGAATATCGACCTGAATTTCGGAAATTCGCGGGCGGTCGGTAGCTGGGACGCTCCTGACGCACCTCGGGCAATGCCCTCATCGCGGAGGCACAGACGGCACCACTCGTTACTGGGGTTCGTGGCAGGGGGTCTGCGGTAACAGTTGCGGTAGGAACACCACCAACGAGACCACGACCAGGCTGATGAGCAGCAGCAACACC
>JACDGC010000102.1 GCA_013815535.1 Ktedonobacterales bacterium | reverse complement strand
GTTTCGGTGCGCGCCACCACCGCGCCCGTGTCGGTGCGCGTCAAACGGTAAAAACGGCGTGACGACACGCGGGAGAAGTCCACCACCCAGGTCATCAGGTCCAGCGTCTGGCCCACCCCCACCGGGGCCACCAGTTCGATGGTTTGGCGAAACGTCACCCAGCCTTCGTCACGCTCACGATACCAGCCCGCGCCGAAGCCCGACGCCGCCGAGGCCATATTCGCTGCCAGCTCGCAATAGCGCAGCAGGTTGCCGATGCCCAGGCGGTTGGTGCTCCCTGGCTCGTAGGCGCGGATGGCGGCGCGGGCCACGAATTCGCCAGTTGGCAGATAGTGGCCCGTGGGTGCGGTGGGCGCGTCAGACATGGTGAATTCCCCCCTCATTGGTTTGATAGCTGGCGACGCCCAGCGCTGTTCCCAGTTGTTCGGTCATGTCGCGGGCACGCTGTGCCCCCAGCACCGCTGCCACATCGCCCCCCATTTCGCTGACCACCTGAGCCACCTGGCCGATGCGCAGCTTTTGCGGCTGCGCCAGCGTGGCTGGGTCGATGCCCGTGCGTTGCAGGGCGGCGTCACAAAAGATCTCGCCCGCCACCCCTAGTAATGGATGCGCGGTGATGGCGACGCTGCGTGCCAGCTTTTCGCCCATGGTCAGCGGCTTCACCGCTAGCAAGCCCGCCACCACCAGCCGCGCCGCCGCGAAGCGACACGCGATGCGCCCGCCCCCCAGCCGTTCGCTGATCTGGGCGAGTTGCGTCTGCCCATCGCACAGCGCCAGCACTTGCGCATCGAGCGTATGCGTCTCGGGGAGGGGGCCGGGAGGGCCGGGCAAGGGAGATGAGGGGCGACAGAGCACCACCCGCAAGGTGGGGATAACCTCGCGCGCCTGCGTCCATGTCTCGTGATGTTTGAAGCCGCTCAGAATCACCAGGGACGTATCTTGCATGATATTGGCGGGGGGGATGGATTGGGCATCACGCGGCGTCCAGGTAAAGAAGCCTGCTTCCCACAAAAAGAGCGTTTTCATCACCGCCTCGCCGCCACGCTCAGCCAGAAAAGCGGCATGCAACGCGCCCTCACGAAAGAAGAGATGGCCGACGGGCACACGGCTGCCTGCCTGGTGCGGTGGCAACAGTGGCACCAGTTCCAATTCCCCCGTTCCGCCGCCGAGCGTCACCAGTTGAATGACGCCATCCAGCGGAATCTCTTGCAACAGCCCTTCGGTCATCGTGCATCCTGTCAGCCTGATTGTGCGAGCCACCCAACCAGGGAGCTCTTCGCGGAAAGCGTCAGCGGGTCAGTGCGCTCGGGTGGTGCCGCGCATCCTTCACATCCTTCTTATGTGGGTCTTGCCGGTTTGCTGGTGTTGGCCCGGCTATAAACGCGCCATGATGTGTTTGCAAATGGTCCGCAGGGTGGGAAAGACCCCCATGCCAGTGATGGCGGTGGCCTCAAAGGTGGGCACACCGCGACGGTTCAGATAGCGTTCCAGCACCGCCACGGAAAGCGCGTCGGGCACATCGCGTTTATTCCATTGCAGCACCAGCGGAAATTCGGCCATGTCGCGTCCCAAGGAATGCATATTTGCTTCCAATTCTACCAGACCGCCGTAGTTTTCTTCCAGGCGGTCGCGGTGCGAATCCGCCACAAAGACGACGCCATCCGCGCCTTGCAACACCGCCGCGTGCGTGCGTTCATAGCGAATTTGCCCTGGCACAGTGTAGAGATGGAAGCGCACATGAAAGCCGTGCACCAGACCAAAATCCAGCGGGAGGAAGTCGAAGAAGAGGGTCATTTCTTGCTCGGTGGCCACCGAGAGGAACTGGCCGCGCGACTCGGAGGGGGAATGTTGAAAGATATATTGCACATTGCTGGTTTTGCCCGACTGCCCGATGCCGTAATACACCAGTTTGCACTGGATCTCGCGTCCGGCAGTGTTGATGAGCGCCATCGTTTAGCCCCCCACCATGTCGTCGGAATCTGCGCCAAAGAGCCGATCCAGCGTATCATCAAAACTGGAGCGAAAGGCGGAACTGTGGACCACAGCGCGCACGGCGCTGATGTCGGCCTGGGCAAGCTGTGCCAGTAAGGCGGCCAGATCGTCTGCGGCGCTGGCCGCCAACATGCGCACCAACCCCATCTGCGTGCCCCCATCAAAGGCTGTCACTAAGAGCCAGCGGTCGCCGATGAGGATGGTGTAGATGCTGGTCGCGGCCCCTTGCTGAAAGAGCGCGCGAAATTCGCCCTCGCCAAAGAGCTCCGCCAGTGCCCGCGCGGAGCCAAAGAGGCTCGCCAGCAGCGCGCCCAGCGCGACATCGTCGCCCCACGAATCGCCTGCTGTGGCCAACACGTGGCCGCTCATTTCCAGCAACACCACCTGGCGCGCATGGGCTTCCGCCGCGAATGCCGCCACGCGCGCATGAATCACCGCCAGCCGCGCGTCGCCCTCCTGCATGCCACATTGCTCCCCTGGCGCGTTCAGCGCCGCCCGTAGTATAGCAGAATGGCGGAATGATGGCAAAACACCAGCGTAGCGGCCAATCTTATCGGGTGATGGGGGCAGATGACCATCCCCCTGACCTCACGGCCTAAATTGGTCATTTCAGCCCTCTTTACAAAGCGAGTTCATCGCTGCTACAATCATCCCAAACCGCTCAGAGTGGCATGGGAAAGTTCCACCAACACATGTATGGAGGAAGAGTGAATGCGCCTGAAAGTTGGACAGATTCCCAAACCCTTCGCCGTTGATGACATCCAGGGGCAGCGTGTCAGTCTGGATGCTTTCGCGGGCCAATGGCTGCTGCTCTCGTTCCTCCGCTTTGCGGCCTGCCCGCGCTGTGGTCTGCGCATCTATAGTTTGTCGCTACAGTACCCGACGCTAGCTGAGCAGGGACTCAAGATCGTCGCCTTCGTTGAATCATCACGCGAAAACATTTTGGGCCAGCCGTATGCCCACACCGCCCCTTTCCCCATCGTCGCCGACCCCCAACAGACCCTCTATAAGCAATATGGCGTTGAAGTTTCATCCTTTGGTCTGTGGTGGGGCGGACTGACACGCAAGAAAGAATTGGCCCGTGGCTATGAACTGGGCTTTGGCCGGGGACCAATGGATGGCCCAGATGAGCGTATGCCCGCAGATTTTCTCATCGCCCCCGATGGGCGCATCCGCATCGCCCATTATGGGCGCGACTCTGGCGACACCCTCACCTTTGACGCGCTCGAACGGGCCTTGCCCCCGGCAGCGCAACACGTATAAGTGGCGAGGTTTCAGAGGATGTACGCTAGGTTGGCTGGGCGCGTGAAGGGGTGCCGCGTTTCTAACATCAGGCACTCTTGCCGCGTCAACGCATCGGCGTGCTACCAAGCGTGGCCGCTCGCGATGCCAGTTGTGCGCATATGTTCTCTTGTTTTTATGACCACAGAGCGTGTACAATGAATAGGTGGACTCGTTGATTGAGAACACCTTCCCTGCAGCTGTGCTCGTGTTCTTGGCCCTCTCCTTTCCTCACAAGAGGGCACACGAATGCCTGCGATGTCGTCATGGACGGCATGCCTGACCGCGCCACCACCCGCTGGGTGGATTATGCACGGGTCCCCTTCTACGAAAGTAGTTTTTACCTTGTTGCCCTCTCCGTCGGCACAGGTCCTTGCTGTTCAATCACGCACTTCGCTTGGCCACAGCGTCAAAGCGTTGCGCCGAACGGGTAGCGTTCCGGCCAATATCTTTGGTCATGGTGAGTCGGTCGCCATCCAGGTGAATGAGGCTTTGCTGTTGCGGCGGCACTCCCAACGCCGCCTCGTGGGTGTGCTGGCCCTGACGCTGCCCCTGCAAGCCGAGTCGGTCATGGTGCTCGTGCATAAAATCGCCATTTCCCCGCGGTCGGGCAAGGTGCAGCACGTCGATTTCTTTCGGCTGGCGATGAACGAGGTGGTGCATACCCATGTGCCACTGCATTTCATCGGCGAATCGGCCATCGTGCGTGCCAATCAGGCTGCGATCATTCCGCTGCTGGAATCCATCGCCGTCACCGGTCTGCCTGGCAAGCTGCCGACCAAGGTTGAGGTCGATGTGAGCCAGTTGATGCGGCTCGACACCGTGCTGCACGCCCGCGACATTCAACTGCCCCCTGGCGTCACGCTCAACATCAGCCCCGATGAGCCGATTGCAAAGATCCAAACTCAGCGTGGTGAGGTTGCGAAGCCAACCGTGGCCCCTGAAGTGGTGGCCACCGCGTAACCCCACGCCTCACTGGCACTCAATTCCGAAAGGGGGCGTCCGATGCGACAACAGGTCTGGGATGTTGCCACAGGCAACACCACCATCGACTGGCCCGAACACAACACCTCACCAGGGCAAGCCTGCGAACAACTGGGGTATCATCGCGAAATCGTCATTCAAACGGGGGCGATCTCGCTGGTGGTGTACCAATGGCCCCAAGGAACGCTTGGCGAGGGGGCGCACCTCAGCAATGAGCGCCGCTATTTGCTCGTGCTTTCCCTCGCAGTGGGATACGAAATCATTGGCGCGCGTGACCTCAAAGGGTTGCTGCTTGCCTTGAAATCGCTCGAACCCCTCATCCATGTCATCGGTGCGCCTGGTGGAGATGCCCCCCCTGACCCCATGCCCGTTGGGTGATGTGCTGCATCGCACGGCACCCGAAGCAGAAAGAAGCGCGCCATGGTTGATTCCATCGATTCTCGCTCTGACACCATTTTTGATCATGCCCGCCAGGCGGCGATTGCCCTGGCAGAAGCGCATTTCCCGCGTGGCGTGTCACGCGAGCAACTGATCGCCCTTGCCCAAGAGAACGCGCAATTCTTCGGCGTCGCGGCGGGGCCGATGCAAGACGGTGACCGGGCGATGTATCAGGGGGCGTTCCTGTGGGCCTATGAAGAGCGCCGCCGTGCCCTGGTCGCCGCACCCACAGCAGCTATGCATCAACACTTCATCGCCTAAACGAATGCTGCACCGCGCTGAGAAAGGCAACTGAGATGATCGAAGGACACGTGCATCAGGTGATGTTGGAGCAACGCGAAGGCGTCGGCTACCTGGCCGTCGTCTATGTCGCTGGGCTGCGCGATGAATGCGAGCGCCAGCGCAGCACCAAGCAGATGCCAGCGCCCATCCGCACGCGCTATGCCACCCCCATCGCGGGCACTGCTGCCATTGCCCAGGCATTCAACCAAGGCGACAGTGCGTGGCTGCGTGCCGACCCCGCCGGGCGTGTCGCCCGGCAATCGCTCTTGCAATATTTGCACGAGCATCCCGTCGAGGATGGGCGCTGGGCCCTCATGGTTGATGATTTCCGCCGCTTTGCTTCCCTCCCACTGTGCACCCCCTGACCAAATCCGGTGCACCCAGAAAAGAGAGCCCCATGCTGACCTTGAAGAACGCGATGAATGCTGGCACCCAACTGCTGAACCAGGGCAACGATGAACGCCTGGAACTGGTCACCAGTTGGACCATCCCCTACCAGCGGTTCGATGGCGTGTTGCGTCATTTGGATGGCCACAACCGTGAACTGACGGTGATGGCCTTAACGGGCTTCTTTGATACGTTCACCGCCGTTCATGACTATGCCCAGGAACATGGTTTTGTGGATGACTGGCAGGTGCAGGACTCCAGCACCTCCCCAGCGCTGCCCGTGCTGGAGCCCGAGCGCATCTAATTCACCACTCCCCCGGAGGCAGCCACAATCTCGCTGCGCATGATGGGGGCAGCAGCCACATGCCACAGCAATGGCGACGCGGTGCGCTGCACCACAACGGCAATCTGGAGAATCCACATGCACGCTACATTCAATTACACCTCTGATTATGCCCGCGTCGAGATACGTGGCACCGTCCGTGAAGCCCTGCTGATGCCGCAAACCTTCGCACGGTGGGGCAAGGCACACCTCGCCCTTGCGCCAGCGATGGGGGGCTGGCCAGCGCGCCAGTGGGTCAGCACGTTTCTGCAAGACATCACGGGCATCCCGTGGTTGGTGACGGGCACTGATCTGGATCTGGCTGATATGCCCCGGCACGACCCCGAAAAACGGGTGCAGTTGGGTGAATGGGCAACAGATGACCCCAGTCTGCTGATGCCGATCTGGTTGGTTGCCCTGACGCGGGGCGATGCGCAGGGGAGCACCGTCGTCCAGTTCATCACCGAGACGTTGCTGCCCTTCTCCTTCGACAATCTGCCCGCCACGAAGGTTTTGCGCTAACAGCCGCCCGCTGCCATTACTGGCGGCGCGCGATCCCCGGCACGCAGGGCCACATGCGTCTATCGCAGGCCCTCACCGTGGGGGAACGCTTGCCAGCGATGCACCCAGCTTGCTAGATCACGCTTCGGGCATGCTACGTCGCTGCTCAGTGCATCATTTCAGAAAGGGTCCACCCCATGCCTGCCTTCCTGCTGCACCCCATTTTCCGCACTGGTTTTATCTTCGTACTGATGGCACTCGTGCTGCTGGTCACATTGATCGCTGCGGTGCATCGCTAAGTGAAACTATCGGCATCAAAATCTGCTCTTATCATTGATGGAAGTGCAGAAAATGCCGCGACGCCTCGTCCTGTTTAACGGCTACACCCTGCGCGTGGTCGGTGCCTCGCACCAACATGACCGTGCATTCCGTTACCAGAAACGAGGAAGACATGATTCCCCTAGAGGTGCAAACCGCTGCGCCATCTCAGAACCAATACGCCGAGTTGAAACAACGCATCAAACAACAAGGACTGCTCGATAAGACCGTGCCCCGCTACATGACCCGCATCGTTGCCATCCAACTGCTGTTCGTTGGCAGCCTGGCGACCCTGGTGCTGGTGCACGTCTTTTGGGTGCAATGCCTGAATGCCCTCTTGCTCGCCTTTGTCACGGCACAACTGGGCTTCATTGGGCATGATGCTGGGCATCGACAGATTTTCGATTCCATCAAGAAGAACAATTTCGTGGGCTTGCTGGTGGGCAATGTGCAAGTCGGGATGAGCTTTGCCTGGTGGCTCGATAAACATAACGCCCACCATGCCCGCCCCAATGAGATCGATAGTGATCCCGATATCGCGGTGCCCATCATCGCCTTTACGCGTGAAGATGCCCTCACCAAGCGCGGCATCGCTCGCTTTATCACGCGGCATCAGGCGTGGCTGTTCTTCCCCATCCTCATGTTCGTCGCGCTTGACCTGCACATCAGCAGCATCAAATATTTGCTGGGCAAAGATGCCAAGCATCCGTGGCGCGAAGCGGCTTTGCTGGGCGTCTATTTTGCCTGGTATCTGGGGGTGATCTTCGCCGTGTTGCCCTGGTGGCAAGCGATCGTCTTCATCCTGATTCATCAGGCAGCGACGGGCCTCTACCTGGGGTCGGTGTTTGCGCCAAATCACAAAGGCATGCTCATCACCGAGCATGATAGCCAACTCGACTTCTTGCGGCGGCAAGTGTTGACCGCGCGCAATGTGCGGTCGGGCCTGATCGCTGATTATTGGTACGGTGGTTTGAACTTTCAAATCGAGCATCACCTCTTCCCCACCATGCCACGGCGCCATCTGGCACGGGCCCAGGTGATCATTCGCGAGTTCTGTGAGGAGCGCGGTGTCACCTATCACGAAACGAGCTGCCTCACCTCGTACCGCGAGATTCTAGGCTCGTTGGCTGAGGTCGGCGCAGTGGTTCGGAAGAAGGCCCTGGCAACTAATTAGGCCAATGATGCCCAGAAGTGACCGTTGCCCTGTGATCGGCATGTTGGCTGGTTGAGGGTGACGGTCACATTATTATAGGCTCAGGCGCTGATGGATAGCGCCGCGTAGATCTCGCGCAGGAAACGACTGGGGATCGTCGCCAATTGGCGCGTCGCGGTGAAGCCTGCCTGCGTTGCCAGTCGCTCCCAGGTGGGGTAGGAGAAGGGATAGGGCACCCACATGTTGCCGCCATCCGCGTTATATTCCACCAGCACCAGACGACCACCAGGCTTCAGATAACTGCGCACCAAGCGTAAGACGCTGACTTTGTCGCGCACGAAGTGCAATGAATTCGCCATCACGATGCCATCCAGCGGCGTCAGCGTCAACGGACGCGTGAAATCAGCGGCCAGATACGTGACTTGGGCACTGGGAAAGCGCTGCCGCATGGTGGCCGCTTGTTCGCGCAGCACGCCTGCGTCCTGATCCACCGAGTGGATGGTGCCATTGCCCGCCAAGAGATCAGCCAGTGCCAGCGTGAAGGCCCCGCCACCAGAGCCGAGATCCGCCCAGTCGCCTGGGACGATGCCGCCGTGGATGAGGCGCACATGGTCAGCATGATTCATCGCGGCCCTGGCTCCTTTCAGAAACGTAAGAGGGCGGTTTCGAGCGTCAGCCCTGGCCCAAACGCCATCATCACGCCCCACTCACCTGGCTTGGGTGTGCCCGACTTAATGAGATCATCCAAAATCAGCAGCACGGTGGCCGAGGAGCAGTTGCCGTGGTCGCGCAAGGTGGCCCATGAACGCGCCATCTGGTCGGGCGTCAGTTCCAACCCGCGCGCGACCGCGTCGAGGATGCTGGGGCCACCGGGATGCACCAGCCAATGGGTGACAGCTGGGATGTCGAGGCCGTGGGGCGTCAGCAGATTTTCCACGACATCGCGGATGTTGCGGCGCAGCGTCACTGGCACGCGCGGCGACAGGCCCATCATGAAGCCCTGGTCGGTAATCGTCCATGCCATCTGGTCGGCGGCGGCGAAGTCGGCGGCGCAATAGGCATCCACCACCTCTGGGCCGGTGGCAGCGGGATCGTCACTCAGCACCAACGCGGCGGCGGCATCCCCAAAGAGGGCGAATGAGGTGAGCACTTCATCATCGTCGGTCGGCATGAAGTGAAGGCTGGTCAACTCCAGGCTCAGCAATGCGGCACGCGCGCCTGGTTGTGAGCGCACGGCGGCGAGCGTCTGGCGCAACCCCACCATGGCACCAAAGCAGCCCATGTGGCCGATGCACACGCGCCGGACGTTGCGGGGCATCCCCAGGTCGCGTGCTAAGATCACGTCGAGGCCCGGTGCGGCATATCCCGTGCACGAGACGACCGTGAAGTCGGTCAGGTCGGCGGGCGTGAGGGTGGTCCCCAGGGCATTCGTCAGGGCCACGCTGCCCAGGGTGGGGGCGAGTTCCTGGTAAAGCGCCATGCGGGCACCGGTTGAGCGCGGTTCTTGATAATAGAGCGCGGGGTCAACGGCGAAGTGGCGATGGCCGACCTTTGCCCCCGCGAAGAGTTGACTGAGGCGCTGCGCCCGCGCGCGGGTGGCTGGCGTCGTCTGTGGGGCTGCGCCATGCAGGTAGCGCTGCGCGTGCGCCAGCGTTTCTTCCTGGCTTTGATAATGGGGAGGAAAAGCGACTCCCAGCGCCTGGATGCGGGGATGGTGGGCCATGGGTATGATGCTCCTTCGGGTGGCCCCACCCCCGCCC
>JACDGC010000101.1 GCA_013815535.1 Ktedonobacterales bacterium | reverse complement strand
GACGGGATCAGTCGGTGCGAAGTAGGCATCGTCGGATTGCGACTCCTGATAATCACCGATCACTTCATCTTCCACGACGCTGTCATTCGCGATCATCGTGGCATCGGTGTCGAGCGGTTGGGCCAGGGGGTCGGGCATAAGGTCCTCTGTCGTGATGTCGGCGAAGGAGTCTTCCTCTAACTCCTCTGGCGCGCGGTCGCTTTCTTCTGAGTCGCCACCAGCATTCAGGGGCGATGCGTCCCCGGTGGTGGTGAAGACGACGGTGCCCGTGTGGCCCGTGGCGCCCTCAAGCACGCCATGCGCGGTGCCGGTCTGCTGCATCACTAACTTTGCGGGTTGGTTGGCATCGCTGAGGGGGAGCGAGACGACCAGCACGCCGTTGCCATAGGTGACATTCGCAATCGTGGCATCGACGGGGTGGGGGAGCGCGATTTCGCGGTGATAGGGGCCGGGATTCCACTCGTTCATGAGTTCGTCGTTGATGCCCTTTTGGATGCCGCGTTGCTCGCCATGCAAGATCAACTGGTGATCTGCCGTGACCTCGGCGGTGATGTCGCTGGGCTCTAAGCCGGGCATGGGGGCGGCAATGGTCAGGCGATCATGGCTGCGATAGAGTTTGATGGCGACCTGCGTGGGTGCCGTTGAGGGCTGGGGTGCGGACATGGTGCGCCTCCTATTGACAGGCTAGGGATGAACGAGTGGAACCATCATGAATCGATCAAGTAAGCTCAGCAAGTAGCGTGCCAGCGGGTGAGGGAACTGCTCAGCTACTCGAAGGGTCAAACTTGCTACGACACGGTGGTTTGCGTTACGCATCTTCACTAGACCTGATTTCCCTCCATAGTTTGGAGGGATCTTTCGTCTATGAGGCGTTATACTATCGTTTTCTGGTAAATGGCAAAGCAACGCGAGGCAGATGGTTGCGCCTCTTTGGGGTGGATCTGCTCTCTGCAACCCGAAAAGCTGGCCGCGACTTATTAGGATTGATGTTATGCCTGATCTTGAAGTCACCCGCGCAGCCTGACGGCTTGTGATTGGCCCTCATGGTTGCCGCCCGCCAGCGCTAGCCGCCAAAGATTTGGGCGAAGATATTTTGGAAATTATCTTTGAGGGCTTGCCAATACTGATTGTTATAGAGGCCAGCGGAAGAAGCGATGAACCCGGTGGCCATGAAGAAAATGCCTGTGTCGGGATAGTAGGCGGTGGTGAAATCGTAGGTGCCGGAAATGAATTTGATCACTTCGATGACGACACAGATCCCTTGGATGAGATTGATGCCCCCTTTCGTGAAGAAGGCCAGACATCCCTCGGCATCATGCACCAACAAAGAAAGTAGGAGGGCGACGCCTGTGACGAGAATGCCCCAGATCGAGAGGGCTGAGAGTCCGGTGCCGCCGGGCAGGGCGGCAAGTTGGGGGCCATTATAGGCGGTCGTTTGCCGACCCATCTCAAAGATAGTGAGCGAGCGGTCATACCACGGTGAGAAGAAGCCGATGATGATGAGGATGGCACCCCAAAAGATTCGGCGTCGGTCTTGCGCGCTTTTTTCGAGCATGGTGCTGTTGTCCCTCCCAAAACATCTAGGCGTATTATAACTCAGCAGGCGGTGATTGGGGGAAAGTTTTATTCATTTTTGTGCGAATGCCAGGCTGCTGCTTGGGTGACGTGGTGCAGGATAGCTGATTTTTGGCCTATAAGGCTTTTATTGTTTTCGGATGAGAGGCTAATGAAGCGACTGATGTGAAAAACTGGGCCAGCAAGAATGTACGCCTGGCGCCACTTTTGAGGGCAGCTTGCCCAGGGCTGGCTCTCATCCTCTCCATCTTCTTTGACTGGGCGAATGGCATGTGTGGCAACAATGGCGAACACACGATTGGGAAGCGGCGAAGAATGGGCCATCTTTACGGGAAGGACTTGACAGCGGGCGTTTCGTGAAATACAATTTCATGAAACGCTATTTCATGGATTGTGGAGGATGACATGTCCCTGCGCGCCAATGCGAAGGCGGACACCGAGCGGCGCATCCTGGAGGCTGCCGAGCGGTTATTTCTGGAAATGCCCTATCTGCACGTGCACATCGAAGACATCGCGCTCGCGGCTGGGGTGAGTGCCCCCACTGTGATCCATCGGTTTGGTTCCAAGGAGGCGCTGGTTGCCGCCGCCGCTCGCTCCGGGCTTGCGCATGTGCAGCAGCAGCGCCGCGAGGCCCCCGTGGGCGACCTGACCGGAGCCATCGCCAATCTGTGTGAGCATTACGAAATCTGGGGCGACGCGGTCATGCACCTCTTGGCTCAGGAGGCCGCTTTGCCGGTGATCCGCGAGGTGACTGACGCTGGTCGCGCGTTGCATGTGCAATGGGTGGAGACGACGTTTGCTCCCTGGCTGCCCGACCTCGCGGCCATGCGGCGGCGGCGGATCGCCCAGTTGGTGGCACTATTGGATGTCGCTGTCTGGAAAGTGCTGAGGCGCGATCGCGGTCTCAGCAAGGCAGAGACGGAATTGGCCATGCGCGAGATGGTCGCAGCGCTCTTGGAGGACAATTGATGAAGATCCTGGCCTATACCTCACCAGCCAGAGGGCATGTGTATCCCCTCGTGCCGACGTTGCTGGAACTCCGCCAGCGTGGGCACCAAATGGCCGTCCGCACCCTTGCCTCTGAGGTCGCGATGCTCAACCAGATGGGCTTTGGCGCATCGGCCATCAGTCCACTGGTCGAGGCGCGCGCGATGGACGACTGGCGGGGCAAAAACCAACTCCAGCAGTTGCAACGAGCCCTGACCACCTTTGTCGACCGCGCTGCGCATGAGGTGGCTGATCTGCGTAAGGCGCTCATGGAGGAGAAACCCGATTTGGTGTTGGTCGATGTGAACAGTTGGGGAGCGCAGGCATGCGCCGAGGCATCTGGCCTTGCGTGGGCCGTCTACGCGCCCTATCCGCTGCCGCTGCCGTCGCGGGAAGCGCCCCCGTTTGGCCTTGGCCTGAAGCCGCTGGGGGGGCCACTTGGTCGGCTGCGTGATCGTTCGCTCCTGGGGATTTCTGCTCTGGGGTGGAATAGGGTGTTGCCGCGTCTCAACCAGATCCGGGCCACCGCTGGGGCTCCCGCTCTTTTGAGCGTGCTGGATATGTTTGGTCGGGCATCCCTGACCTTGTCTTACACGGCGGAACCATTCGAATATCCGCACACCGATTGGCCAGCGACGGTGAAGTTGGTTGGTCCGGCGAATTGGGAGCCGGCAAGCCAAGCGCCAGCATGGATAGGGGACCTTCACCCTCCTGTGGTGCTGGTGACCACCTCGACGGAATATCAGCACGACGATCGCTTGTTGCAGGTCGCCCTTGATGCGCTGGCCGATGAGCCAGTGACGGTGATCGCCACCAGCCCAGCCACCAGTTCCGATGGGATTCGCGTCCCAACCAACGCCCGGGTGGAGGCCTTTCTTCCCCATGGTTCGATCCTGGCGATCGCCGCGTGTGTCGTGTGTCATGGGGGCATGGGCATCACTCAGAAAGCTTTGTCTGCTGGAGTGCCGGTTTGCGTAGTCCCCTTTGGGAGAGACCAACCAGAAGTGGCCCGTCGTGTCGAGGTGGCGCGGGCAGGCACACGTCTGCCCGCCAGCCATTTAACCCCGGCGCGTCTGCGCGCAAAAGTGCGCGAAGCCATGACCATGCGTGCTGGGGCGGCGCGCATCGCCAAGGCTTTTGCCACTGCTGGTGGGAGCGTTGCCGCCGCCGATGCCCTGGAGGCGCTATCTTCGCCCAAAATGCTCGTCTCGTGAGATGGCGTTGGCGCCTTTGCCACCTGCAAATGTGCCTGCGAGTTTTCACCCGCGCTTATTGGTGCGATGGTGGTCTGGCGGCTGTGCCTACCCAGGCAACGAACCGACTGACTCCATCCGATGCGTGTTCGCGCGCGTGCTTTCTGTGACATATGAAGAATGAGGTAATTCCATGAAGAGACTCATCATCGCGATCCTGGGTACTATCGTGCTGTTCGCCGGGATTGGTGCCGCGCCAGCGAGCGCTGCCATCGTCTGCACCAATGATGTGTGTGTCGTGAACCCCGATGCGGTAGCGACACCCCTTGGCCTGGTTACGATCACGGTCAGCCCCATCAATGTGGTGACGGTGCAACTTGTTCCCACCGCAGCCAACACCCTCGTCTTTGGGATTCCGTTCAGCATTCCTCCTGGTCCGCCGGGGTTGCCAGGCTTTGCACGAACGACCATCGCTACCAGTGGCGGGCTGGTGACCATTGATACGGTGGCGATTCCGCCTGGCCCACCAGGACGTATCGCGCTGCCGAACGTGGCCATCATTACGATTCATCCCCCAGGTCCGTGCCGTGCCCGCACGAGCGGAACGACGGTGGTGTTCACCCCAATTGTAAGGGTAAGGGAACTCAGCAGATAAGACGTTCGGTGATTGAGGCACGCCTGCTGCGGCTCCCACGCGATGAAGTTCGCTGGCGAGTGCCCAGCAACGTTACCCCAGAGCTTGTAAAGCCGCTCGCCCTCTAGGGAGGTGGCCTTACGATCTCTGGGGTAACTGGCAGCGTGCTGCGCGCCGATACCTTGATGAGGTAGATCCCACTGAGCCAATTCGCGCCGACCTGCAAGGTATCGGTGGCACGCCAATTGGGTTGGATACGATATGTCTTGGGATCAAACGTGCTGGTGCTGCGTTCGTGGAGGAGGGAGGCCGGGCGTGCATAGCCTTGCGCGACGCGCCTGACGTTGCCGCAGCACTCACAGCGCCATTGGACAACGCGGTTTGTTAAGGATGGTGTGGCTTTGTATGGTTGAAAGATTCTTGCAGCGTTGATGCATAATATCTGAGTTTTTGACTGCATCGAGCTGCACGCATCTGCATCAGCCTTGGAAAGTGACGACTTTTTAGGGCTGATATACACACTGAAATGCACCTTTCTGCACCCCATCTGTCGTCAAAATTGTCGTCACTAGGCAGAGGTTTTGCAGACGAAATGTATGTGTCGGTGGGTAAGGTTGGGTGTCGATAGATGCAGATGTTTCCTGGCGTGGTGACGGTTCTTTGTCGGCGGTTGTCGCTGCGTAACTTTTGGCTCTGCACTACGAACTGCACTACTTTTTGTGAGTTGTGTGCTTGCTAGGGAGTTGGTTCATTTGGTGGTAAGCCGCCTTCGAGCTTGACAACGCGCATAGTGATCTCATTGACTTTTTCATCCAGGTTGGTAAAACCTGCGCGCACTTCTTGCTGGATGCTTTGTATGGCGTTCAGCATTTCACGTTGCAGGTCAATAACCGTTTTCATGGTCGTTTCAAGAGTACCTATCCGAGTGAATGCTTCGGCGAAACCATTTCGTATTTGTGTGGCTAGCGCATCATCGCGTGCCTGGGAATCTTGGCGGTCGAGCTTCATTTGAGCGAGGATGCCATCCATGCGAGCATCGTTTCCACGAAAGCGATCATCAAAATAGGAGGTGACGCGAACAAAGTGCCGCTCTAGAAAGGTATTCAGATCAGCAGCAAAGAGAGGTTGTTGTGGCTGTGGTTGGGGTTGAGGAGTTGCCATACATTGCGCTCCTTTCATTACAAAGAGCATACCATAGGCATGCACTCGTGTCGAGGATGTTATTTTGTTTCAACTCTCTATTCTTATTCGTCTTCCATTTCGTCTGAAAAGTCTTTGACTGCGCTAACGTCTTCATAACCTGCTTGTTCAATGGCTTTGAGCATGGCTTCTGCTCTTGAGAATGTGTGAGGGGATTGCAATAATTTTGCTCTTAAATAAAACTCTCTGGTTTCTAGAATGCTTTCTTCGATTTCTCCAGTCATGAAATATGCTCGTGCCCAGTCGAGCGGTATCCATGCGTGTAGCCAGGTGTTTTCATTGATATGAATACTTTTTGTGATTTCGCCTCTCATTTCTAGGGATTTTTGTGCTTCTCCTAATTCAAGATATCCATAGCTTCTTTCAGCAAGCACACCACTCATGGTATAGTAAGCAAAATCTTTAGCGCTTCCGAATCTTTCTCCTAGGCTATCAGCGATAGCTTGAGCAGTATCAATTGCTCTTAGAAATCGCTGACTTTCGTGGTTGCTTGCGTAGGCTCTTGCGAGGTATGAATTTACTAGACAAGCTACCGATCGTTCGGTTTGGAATGTTTGATCTCTCGCCAGTTCAAGATAATCAACGGCTTCTTGTTGTTTTCCCATTCTTTCGTATTCAGTTCCTAATCCCATGAAGGCAAGCGCTATGGTAGTGGGATCTTCGATGCCTTGCCCTATTTTTAGCATGTTTTCAAAATGCCTGATTGCTAAAGGATATCGCTGGTTTTCTACATCAATAATGGCAGCGAGCCGATGGACTTGAGCAAAAAGTCTTAAATACTCTCTTTCAAGTTTTAATGGTGGTGGAGCATGGGTCTGATAAAACTTGAACATATCTTGTAACCGTTTTACGCTTTTCTCGACTTCAGGCATGGGAGCGACTTTTCTAAGGTACCATGTTTGTTCAACAAGATAGGTAACAACTTCGAGATTTTCTGAGTATAAGTGTGTGCTTTGTGATGGATCGGTTATGTTAAATGGGTTGTATTCTGAGAGCCCGAATTCCCAGAGGGGGATATCAAGTAGTTCGCTTATCTCTCTTAATTTACTTGAATCAGTGATATGCTTTTCACCTGATTCGATTTTTGCAATATATTTCCAGCTTACCTCGTTAGGTGTCCATTTCTCTCCAAGTTGAGGGCGCGTCCATCCCATCTTTTCTCGATAGCGTTTGATTACTTGTCCGTGATGGTGGGAATTCTCTTCCACTGCTCTCTTCCTTTTTCATAGCCCCCAATAGGGGGGCATGTTTGGTTTATAAATCGTGAATTTTAGCCCCCTTTAGGGCTGTTTAGCTGCTCCTCATTCTGCGTTATCCTTTGGATGAGAGGTTTCGACAACAGTTGGAGGTTCAAAACCATGCTCTTTCGCCCAAGTAAAAACCACATCTTGAATGATGCCCGCATAGGTCGTTTTGTGGTCCAAAGCATAGTGTTTGAGCCAAAGATGGAGATCCGGATTGATGCGCAAGGTTGTTTGTACTTCATCTTTATTTGGCTTGTTCCTCGCCATGTTGGGGCCTCTTTACTTGTTGATGAACTAAGTATATCACAATGTCCCGAGTCCCAGTTATATTGATATCCAGATATATTGACTTTCAGATATCTGGATGCTAATATATCAATACGACAACTGAATAGGGCATCTCTGGAGCCACGACAAACGGTGTTGATTGGATGCCCGCCTCGAATGAGTCGTCATTGAGGTACCACGAAAAGAGGGATTCGTGTATGAAAGCTAAGCCAGTGTGTCGTCATATTGTGCAAGGTATCGAGGTGGAAAAGAGGGAGGTTACTGGTTCGTCGGGGAAATATTCTTTGATTGCTCAAGGTCAATGGATTGGGGATATCACTTATTCCAAAGTAAATGGAGAAAATAACTGGTTCTGTGGTTTCACCGGATGCTCGTATGATGATGTTCATAAACTTCCGGTGATGCTTGCACATGTGGTGAGCACGCATACCGCGCTGAGTCAACGTCCCTTGCCAACGGCTGCGGGGAGGGGAATAGTGGGTAAAGCCTCGTCTGTGGCGATGATGGCTGACTATCGGCTCGCTGGCCTGCATCCTGACCCTACGGCAGAACAAGCTATCCGTAATATTTCAGCGGGTTGGTAATGCGTATCTCGGTCGTTGGTTCTCGCTCACATGCTTTCATGTGAGCTTTTTTGTTGCGGGTGGCATGGTGCTTCGGGTGAGGGTTCGACTTCCCTTCCCACTCGCCCGATGTGGCGCAGGGCTGCATCTTCTCTCGCAAAGGAGTATGGGTATGGATTTGGTTGTTCCTATTGCGAAGCATGTACTGGCACGAAAGCAGGATGATGGCACCGTGCGACTGTGGGTAACACTCGGCAATTATTTTGAGTGTGCCTTTGGCTTATCGGGGGAGGCAGTCGCGGCTTTGCAAGCCTTTCAAGCGGATGATTTGGTGGGCTATTGCTTCAACCACGACTGCGCCGTCCAAGAAGCGGTGACCGCCAGTCAAGCCGGGCGATTGCTCGTGTATGGCACCTTGGCATGGGTCTGCCCCAACTGCGCGATGCCTTTATCACTCCCGCAATTCCCTTTCTAAACCTTTCCCTTAATTCATTTTTTGCCCTTTGGTGGATGGTCCGCCAAGGGGCGTTCTATTGCTCGAAAGGATCGCTTGCATGCCCTCATCGTCCAAGTGCCGCAAGTCGGCGCGTCTTTCGTCCATTGCTCGCCACGTGTATGGCTCCCAACGGGTCCGCCCGTATCCGGCTCCGCTGTTGCCCATGTATCCCGCTGCCGCTCCAACGGCGGCACTTCCACCGCAACGTCAGGAGGGCAAACGCCGTGGCTATTGATCGCGCTGAGCGGTGCCGCCAGTGGAACGCCGACCAGCAGCATCAACGGCGCGCCGGACAATCCCGCGCCAAACAGTTCACCTCGGCATCGCAGGCAGCGGCGGGGGCGTGTTCGTGGTTGGCCTTCATGGCGCGCTTTCGTGCGGCCACCGGCTCCCCCCAGCATTTCCCCCATGCGGCGGCCCGCTACGTCCCCCCGGAGCAGATTCGCACGCTGACCGGGACGCTGCCCGCACCGTTGCAGCAGATTATTCATACCGTGTGGTCGCATGGCGTCGGTTGGGGTGTTGACCACTGGCTGCTGCCCCCGGACATGCCGCCTGCTCCGCCCGATGGGTCGCTCTTCGCTGCTGACCAGGAGCCGCATGAATGGAGCGATTTCGCCCCTGGTTGGCTGGTCTGTCAAACCTGCTGGCTGGCGGGAATTTGCCCCACCTGTCAGCCCGATTGGTGGGAGGATGCCATTTTGGCGCGGTTGCCTCAGTCGCTCTGTGGGGCGCATGGCGGGCGGGTGATTGATGGCTAATATCAAGCTCCCGCATGTTCTGACGCCTCCGGTGCTCAAAGCGGTGCGCAACAACGTGGAACGGCTCTTCCAAGAATGGGTGGTGGCCGAACGCCGCAAAGCGCCCCCCATGGTCCTCGCCGACTTACAAGCGGCCTATGAGCGAGCGAACATCACCTATTGTGAGGCGCTCAGCCGTGCCGAACGCGAGGGGGTGCCCCTTGATGACGCCTAGTATCACTGAATGGCTGGCCCTCTACGACCATTTAGAACGGGTCTATCGGGCGCGGGATCATCCGGGCGTCGATGCGGCGTTCCTGTCCCTGGCGACCCATGACCACGCCTTGACGATGAGCGACCGGATCGCGGCCCGTGTCGCGCGTTGGCGGCGTGATGCTCCCGATGAACCATTACCCCCAGAAGAAGAGCGGGCATGGTGGGGGCATTGCCTCTGCCGCGTCTGCGCTGCGGCTCGTCGTGCCAGTGCGGGCACTCTCGCCCCCTGGCAACGCCAACTGCAAACCTTGCAACGTCAAAAGATACAGCAACCGCAACGAAAGGGACACCGAGTAT
>JACDGC010000875.1 GCA_013815535.1 Ktedonobacterales bacterium | reverse complement strand
CAGTCACCAGCCCGTTTTGGTTCAGTTCGGTCATCCAGGCATGGCGGGCGTTTGCAGTCAGCAACGGCATGGCGAGATGGAATCCTTTCTAGCCCTCAGGCGCGAACCCAATAGGTGACGGTCAGCGGCAGTGCCGTGGGCGCGTGCTCCGCCAGATGGTAGCGTTGCGGCAAAATCGTGGTGATGGTGCGCTCTTCTTCGGCATCGACCAGCGCCCCCAATTGCGTCAGATGGTCCAACAGCGCCACCTGATCCAGTTCGCGTTGCCGCAGGTGCAGCGCTTGCGCTTCGGCAGCCAGCTCGGCCTCGACATCAGGGAAGAGTGCAGGCTGCAACAAATGTGCTTGCTGGCGAGCGATGGTCACTTGCTCGCGTTCGCGGCGCTGCTGTTCACGCGGATCGCGCATCCGCTCCAGCGCACGTCGCCGCTCCGCAAAGAGGGTGCGCGTCTCGCGCAGTTCCTCGGTCAGGCGTTGGGCAGCCATGCTCCGTAGCTCCTCGGCCTGCCCCTGCCGGAAGCGATCCAGTTCCGCACCCAACCGCGTTTCATGGGCGGGCCACAGGTCACGCAGGTGTGTTGCGGCGTCGTGCAACTGCGCTGCTGGCAGTGGCGTCGCCGGGCGCAGGCGCACCTGTTCCCACAGGCGGGCGTCGAGTGGCACCAGCACGTTCCCCCGCACCTCGAAGGGCAGCGCCACCACATCTTGGTGCAGCGTTTCGCGCAGCGCATTCGTCGCCTCGATGAAGATATGGAGGATCACTACCGTCTCGATCTGGCCGGGCAAGCTCTGCCCGGCGACCGTCCAACGGGTCATCTGACCATCGGGGTCGTCCCATAGGCGGCGGCGCAGCACCGCCACCGCACGCCGCATGATCGGGTGCCCCAGCCGCACCAGCGCCACATCCGCTCGTGGCCGAAAGATGACGCGCCCCGCGATCCGCTCTTGAAAGAACATCGGATCAAATACCAGTTTGGGCATGGCACGGGTCTGGGGCAACCTTAGCGATTCCGTGACGAGTGCCCGCCACGCGGGCGGTTCCCGCAGATCATAGATCTGCGGCGCATCACTGCGTTCGGTCAACGATCCACCCTCCAGCGCGACAGCCTGGGCCAGCAGATTCGCCAGCGCGGCAGGGTGTAACTCCAGGGCTTCTTCTGTCACCGCCAATTGCTGGCGCGCCCGCAGATTCTCGGTAAGGCCGCCCGCATCCAGGCCCCGCATATCTTGCACATCAGGGGCCGCCGCCGCGATGGCCGCTACGCGGCGATCAACCTCGCCCCGATCCGGCGTGTGCTCCAGCGTGGTGAAGCGTTCGAGCACGGTGGTGTCGATGACGGTGCCTACGCTGCCCAGGTCGCGCCGCGCGGTGTCGATCTTGCCTACCACATGACTGAGGAAACGCAGATCCGCCTCATCTTCGCTGGTGAAGTGCCAGCAAACAACATCACGTGCTTGTCCATGGCGGTCGACACGCCCATTGCGCTGCTCCAACCGCATCGGGTTCCAGGGGATGTCGGCATGCACCACATAGCGGCAGGTCGCCTGCAAGTTGATGCCCTCCGACACCGCATCCGTCCCCAGCAGCACCCGCGCTGGATGCACAGGGTCACTGAAATGGGCCTTGATCGCCTCGCGCTGTGCGCTTTCCGCGCCGCCAAAGATCGTCAGCACTGCAGGGTCGGTCATCCCCACCCGCCGCATGCGCCACGCCAGATAATCCAGCGTGTCCTTATATTCGGTGAAGATGACCGCCCGTTCATCAGCCCGCCAGTCATCCCCCGTGCGCAGGTGGTCGCGCAGCCATTGTGCAAGCGTTTCCCAGCGCGCATCAGGTGGCATGGCCTCACTGGTGCCCCAACCCTCAGCAGCGGTGCTCTCGATACGATGCCGATCCCAATCGAGGGCCTTCAGCGCCTCATTGACTGCCAGGCGCTCTTGGGTCAACTGGGGGGCGCGGCGTTGCAACCATGTGCCTGATAAACGGGCCACATCATCATCGCGA
>JACDGC010000100.1 GCA_013815535.1 Ktedonobacterales bacterium | reverse complement strand
GGGTGGGCATGCCCATAGACCGCCGCGTAATGTGCCGCCGAGGGAAAGCGAAAATCCGCCGAAAGGTCAATGACGCGGCGATGCAAGCGCAACTGTTCGGCAGCCAGGGTTGCCGCCGGGCCGTGCGGTGCCGCGATGAAGACCAGTTCCGCATCCGGGACGTCCTCAGTGATAGTGAGCGCGGCGACAGCGCTGCCACCCAATGCGGGCAGCGCCTGGCCGAGCCGTTGCCCCGCGCTGGCGCGGGCCGTCGCCGCGACAAGGCGAAAATGCGGATGAGTGGCAAGCAGACGGGCAAGGTTCGCACCTTCATACCCCGTGACGCCAATGATGGCCGTGGAAATGGTTTGCGCGCTGGCCAAGGCGAGAATCCTCCGCACCAGGAATCGCCCGGGCAGCCTTGGCCGGGGTGGGCGGAGGACGACAGCGTCTTCCTGTTTGATAGGACCTAGTATAACATATTGCTGGTAGTTACATGGCCGCCGCTATCCCAGTCAAATGCATAGGGTGGCTGCTGGGTCAGGTGGTTGGCACGGTAGCAACCCCTTTTGCTATATATGGTGGAGAAGATTCGGCAAAGAAGAGGACAGATCCCATGGCAATTCCTGCGGCAGCCCAGGCCTTTCTGGATGAGAAACTGTTCGGCACACTCGCGACCGTCAGCAGCAATGGCATCCCCGCTCAAGTGTTGGTATGGTACATGCGCGAGGGTGACGAGATCCTGGTCGCCTCGCAATCCACCACCCAAAAAATCAAGAACATTCAGAAGACGGGATGGGCCTCACTTTCGGTGTCGCAGGGGCCACGTTTCTTGACGGTTCGCGGACAAGCCACCGTCGAGACGGACCCAGCCAAAACGCGCGAACAATACCAGCGCATCGTGCATCGCTACTTGCCCCCCGAAGCGGCAGACAAATGGATCGCCGATGCTGATGCGAATGTGGAGGGGATGCGGAACCGCGTCATCATTCACATCCCCGCCGAACATATTCTTGCCCCTGAACGGGGGTAGCCATAGTCATCACGGAAGGGCTGAACATGATGAAGCATTGGAAACAGCACCGCAGCATCAGCGTGCTGGCACTGCTATTATTCTTGACGGCGTGCCAAACGGTGACGCAAAGCACCAGCGTCACCGCGCCAGGGACGCCCCTCCCCACCGGAACCAAGGGAAGTTCACTGCCGGGGTTGCAGGTGCCAGCGGGCTTCAGCATATCGCTCTTTACCAGTGGGTTGCGTGGTTCGCGCTTCATCACCTTCGCGCCAAATGGCACCCTGTTGGTTGCGGAACGCAACTCGGGCGCCATCAGCGCGCTGCCAGATGCTACCCACGCTGGCAAGGCATCAGCCAAACAGGTTGTGGTGAGCGGGCTCAAAGATCCCACCAGTCTGGTCATCGACCACGGCTATCTCTACGTTGGTGAGGCTGATCAGGTGAGCCGCTATGCGCTCAGCGCGAATCTGACGGCAAGCGGCAAGACGGTGTTGGTGCCTAACCTTCCTACCGGGGGCAGTCACATCACCCGCACCGTGCTCGTGGGGACTGATGGCATGCTGTATGTCTCGGTCGGTTCGAGTTGCAACAACTGCATCGAAGCGAATGCCCAGCGGGCAACGGTCATGCAATATCACCTGGACGGCAACGGTGGGCGCATCTATGCGCGAGGTCTGCGCAACGCTGTCGGACTGGCCAATAACCCCGTCACAGGAGAGGTGTGGGTGACAAACAATGGGCGTGATAACCTCGGCGACGACATTCCCCCCGAGACGCTCTATGCCCTGAAAGATGGCGGGAACTATGGTTGGCCACGCTGCCATGCTGGCACCATCATCGATCCGGACCTGGGGCACGCAGGGGATTGCAATGGGGTGCAGATGCCACTGCTGGCAATGCAAGCCCATTCCGCGCCGCTTGGCTTGGCCTTCACGACGGGAACGGCCTTCCCCGCCGCGTACCACGGCCTCTTCGTCGCTTTCCACGGCTCATGGAACCGCACCATTCCAACCGGAGATAAAGTCGTCTATATCCCGCTCGATGCCAAGGGCAATGTCGCGGGCAAGGCACAAGACTTCGTGACGGGGTGGCAGACGAACGGGCATGATAGCGCACGCCCGGTTGGCTTGGCATTTGGCCCAGATGGCGCGCTCTACATCAGTGACGACGCCACTGGCTCGATCTTTCGTATGACCTACACGGGCTGATTGCAGCGGATGCCTTTCCCTGGCATCCATCTGCCCGAAAACACCCATGGAATCAGCGGTCATCACCAGTGAATGCGCTGCACATTCACTGGCATTCACGCTATGGAGGGGAGATAAGCCCAGCAAAAGAGTCGATGAACTCACTCAACCAGACGATTGCTCAGGTTGGATAACCAACCTCATGCTGAAACCAACCATCCATTGCCAGCCGCACCATGCTGTGCGCCGTCACGAGCGCTCTGCGCGCCGCAACTCCGCATTCAGGAAGGTGACAGTTCGCTCCCATGCCAAGGCCGTGGCGGCGGCATCGTAAGCATCGGGGCGATCAGAGTCGAAGAACCAATGGGTGGTTCCCGGATACAAATAGAAGGTGGCCGCCTTTCCCTCCGCCTGAAGGGCCTGCTTCATCTCAGAGATCGACTCCGCCGACTGGTAGGGGTCATTCTCGGCGAAATGACACAGATAGGCTGCCTTTGCGCCACGATAGTTCAGACCAGGGTACGTGGCATAAAAGGTCACGACGGCGGCGATCTCATCGGCCAAATGGATGGAGAGATCGAGCGCGTAGGCCCCCCCTAGCGAGAAAGCGACGAAGCCAAACGATCCACGACCATCGGACAGAAGAACTGCGCCATTGTGGTGCAAGAACTGTAGCGCGCCCGTGATGTCACCACGCCATCGCACCACATCTTGGTCCAGCGTGGCGATCATCGCCTCCACCTCCGCCTCCGCGACGGTGGTGGCGATCTTGCCGTGATAAAGGTTAGGGGCAATCGCCACGAAGCCAGCTTCTGCCAGGCGGTCGCAGGCCTGCTGAAATGGCTGCGTCAGCCCCCACCATTCGTGGAGCACGACCACCCCTGGTCCCGTCCCCGCATTTGGCATCGCGAGATAGCCAGTCGCGGGTGCACCTTCGGTGTCGAACTTAATCATCTTTCCCATCATATGCTTCTCCTGGATGAGCCGAAAGGTAGCGTTACACAGCTTGGTTGTTTTTATCCAATGCCTCTCTCCCCCTTCTTATGCGCACAAGAGAAAGTGGCAGTATTTCGCCCTTCTCGTGTTATCTCTGGTGATGTGTGTGGAAGCATTCCTCATGGTTTGTGGAGTTGATTTATCTATCAATGCGTCTTCGTTTGTTGGCATTGCTGTCAAATCCTTGTCTGATTGCCTGCTTCTTTTTGCGTTAGATTCGTCGCTCCTACCCACGATAAGGACCTATCCATAACCAGTTTAGAATGTCATCTTCTAGAGCGCCAAGGGCATGGCACCTAGCATGCCGCGCTGACCAAATGTTAGCCCCACACAGTCTATGGGCAAAATTGGATGAAATGGGTCTGCACACCAACGCTCGTATTGTGTGCTGGCGTATCGCTTCTATTCACCCGATACGTTGCAAGATGTGCCACCACTTCGGGCGCCCCGCGTCACCGTGACGCCACCACGGCTACGGCCAATGATCCAACCATTTCGCCGCAGACGCGCCGCTATCGCCGCTGTTGTCGCTCTGCATAAAAAAAGACCCCGAGGGGTCGTGCTGGTGCGGGTGGCGAGAATCGAACTCGCGCTCTATGCTTGGAAGGCACACGTACTACCATTATACCACACCCGCGCTCCTGACACTATACCACGCCTAGCCTCGCAAGCGCAAGACCCCCGTTTGACACCAATATTGACACCAACGCTCATTTTCCATCGATTCCCCCAAACAACCGACTAGCGACATTCGCCGCATCACGCTGCATATCGGGCAGCACGTGAGCATAAATGCGAAGCGTAATAGCGATGCTTGAATGACCAAGCATCTCACTCACCACCTTTACATGCACCCCGTTGCGGAGCAATAATGTCGCAGCTGTATGGCGCAGGTCGTGAAAGTGAATCTTGGGTAGACCAGCTTTTTTCAGCAGCATAGGAAGCTCATGCCTTTCAACATAATTTGGGTGTTTCTGCTGCCCTTTCATATTGAGGAATACAAAGTCACCCTCGACATCCCAATATTCTCCCAGCTTCTCTTTTTCGACTTCTTGCCGTTGACGATGCTCTTGCAGTGCGACAACCACATGAGGAGCAAGAGCAATCGTGCGTCTTGACATCCTCGACTTTGGATTCGTCACTCGATAACCATCTGGCGTATATTGCAAGCCACGCCGAACATGTAATACGCCATTTAGGAAATCAATATCTTGCCATTGAAGCACAAGCAATTCTCCCAAGCGCATGCCAGTCGAAAGAACAAGCACATAAAAAGCTTCCATGCGTTCGCCTCTAGCCGATTGAAGTAAACGGACAGCTTCTTGCTCATTCAACACCCGCTTTTCCGCTGGCTCATATTTTGGAGCCTTTACTAACTCAGCAATATTCCGCGAAAGAATCTCCATCCGCACAGCATCTTTCAATGCCATTTTAAGAGTAGCATGCATACGGTTTACTGTCGTCAGCGCCAAACCCTCAGCAATCTTTTTTGCGTAGAAAGCCTGGACAGCTTGCGGTGTCAGTTTTGCTAATGGTAGTTTGCTAAACTCTTGTATGATTCGCCGTATATGCGACAGATACACCAGATAGGTACTTGGTTCTATCTGGTGCTTGATTGATTCAAGCCAAGAATTAAGATACTGCTCGATTGTTTGTCGATTATCCGAAGGCATAATACCTTGGTCTAAGCCCGTAAGCATCTCGCGCAGCTTCTTATCAGCTTCCCGGCGAGTCTTGGTATAGACTGCCTTGCGCTTACCATTAGGAAGAGTGACACGGGCTTGCCATCGACCATCAGAGCGCTGAGATACGCTGCCTTGATTGTTTGACCGCTTCGACATCTCTTCCCTCACTTTCCTGCTTGCAACAATGACTGACGTTCAACGAAGGCTAGCAACTCTTCCAGCTTGATGCGCCGTGAACTGCCAAACTTGAGGCTTGCAATCTCGCCACGCTGCATTAGGCGATAAAGAAATGGGCGGCTGAGACTGAGTAATCTCGCCGCCTCATTGACTGTTAGTAGAATCTTTTTTACTGACTCAGCCTGTTGTGCTTCCATCTCAGTTCCCCCGCTATGAAATAGAAACCGCCCGACGCCAAGCGCCGAGCGGTTTACAGTGTTGATTTTGTGTAGCTGAACTAACCAACCTTCTTGAAAGCCCGATGAGCGGTCGCCACCTTGAAGCGGCGTTGCCACTTGTCACGCAACATTTCTGGAATGCCCCCCTTTTCATCCGCCACCCGGTCTAACTCATCGGCCATCCCGTTGAGCAAATCCGCGATTTCCCCCATCTGGTCCTCATCGCGCAGCGTCAGCACCCCAGCGCTCGTAAACACCCCCATCGCCATATCCAGCAGTTGTCCCGTCTCACCCACGCGCTCATCCCGAATGCCCATCCCTTTGAGAATCCGCAGCGCCTTGCGCTCGTCGTCGCCGCAGTCATCAAATCGCTTGTCTTGCGCCGCCCTGGCGATGTGAGCAATGCGCCGCATATGCTCCACATAGCGTGCCTGTGCCGCCCCAGCGTCGATATCCACCGTCTCCAGGGCCGTCAGCAGCCCGACCGCCATGCGATGCATACCCCGCGCATACCCGCTATGTCGCTGCGCCCGCACCAAGGAGAGCTTGTCGTCAGGCAGCAGCCCGTCGGCAGTAATGAGCTTACCTGAGGCTTGAATGACTTCCCAGGAATCTCGCAGCGGCCACCGCGCCCGATTCACATCATCCGTTGGATACACCCACCGCAACCAGCGCGAGGTCAGGTAGCCCCACATCGTACTCGCCCATTTGAGCGCCTGGCGCACGCTGCTGACTGAGGGCAAGTCCTCGACCGCCAATTCGGCCTCTAGCACATCATCATCATCCGTGTCTTCTGGCGTACCATAGAAGCGAAAGCCCTTGACCCCATCGCGCTCTAACTGGAACTCACAGCGCCACACGTCGAGCGTCTCATCAAAATCCTCGCCGTGCAATTGCCTGAGCAATTCAAAGTACCAATCGAGCTTGGCTTGCGTCGCCTGGACGGTTTTGTTATAGATACGAGCCTTGACCGCCGACCGCCCGAAGGTGTAGCCGGTGCAATGCCGACCCTCGCTCATACACGCGACTTTCACCTTGCCGGGGTGGATGAAGTGTAGCGCTTCAGTGTCGGCAAAGGTCGGCACGTCACCACCCTGCCAATCGGCGTGCAGGTCGAGACGCGAACATTTTGCCGTGTCGAGATTGAAACGCCGCATCACCTCCTCAGCAGGTAGCTCAGGAAACAACACCCGCCCGATATAGGCGAAGGTCTTATGCAAGGCACCGAGCACCCCGTCAGGATGCGTATGCAACCCAAAGGACGGCATCTCAATAAACATCGCCGGACGATTGGGGATGCCGCGCATCAGTTTGAGCGAGAATTGGTCGCCCCGCTCGATGAGGAAGCGATAGCCGCCCCTAGCGCCTGTGGGATGCATCTGAGCATCCAGCCACTCAGGACAATGCGCCCCCTTCTTATTGGCCTGGGCTAGCAGCTTGGCGTCATCTTGCGCCTCTTTGAGCCGCTCCCAGGTCGCATCGCTCACTTCTTCATCCAGTGAGAAATAAATAGTGTCGAAGCCCGCCAGCAGCGGGCGCGGCGGTATGCCCATCAGCGTTATCGCCTCCTCTTGTTTTCTCAATTTGTATTGATTAAGGGGCGTGTTACCCAGTTCGCCCCTTTTGGCCGGGCCGGGGTCCTCCCGGCCCGGCCCCTGGTGGTACCGATGACCTTGCAATCTCATCGGGAGTTGGTACATTCTCTTTAACTAAAGGAGGTGGCTTATGATTCACATCCTCGTGGTCAGTCTTAATCCTGGGAATCTTGCTTTCTATACGAAGCTCCTTATGCGGGAGCAGTTTGAGGTCACAGCTGTGCTTACCGCAGAGCAAGGCCTAGAATACCTCATCACCCATCCCGCACCATGTGTCGTGCTAGTGGATGTCACCATGCCTGCCGACCCGTTGATAGACTTCCTCACCACGATTGCCTTTACTCCCCTTCTGCGTCGGAATACCATTGTCTATGCGGGTATTGGAGCCATGACCCTTCACCTCCGTAGTGAAGCCGTGCATCTCATGGAAACCATTGGCATGAGTCTTATAGACCTCAATGAGGGCAGGTTTCCTTTGAGTCGAGAAGTGACCCGTTTGGCGCTCCGATTACAGTTTCCCTCTTAAAGCTGCTCTTGAAGAAGCAGGGCCGCAGCAAGAGCGAGCATCGGCAAGTCTGTAGCGGTCACATCGTCGTACGCTGTATGCGCCCCTTTATTCGCTCGATAACTGAGATATTTTTGGTCGCGGCTAATACGCGACTTGAGCATGCCCACCACCTTCTCTGCCGTCCATTTCCGTTTGAGGGCGACGGCCACCAAATCGGGGAAAGTCATCTCTAGCACGCTTTGTTGGATCTCGCTGGCCATGGTCTATGCTCCTTTTTGCTACTGGCGGGGCGTTGCCCCGGCACCCCAAGGCGCTTGGGGTGGAACCGCTGGATGCTCACTTGGCAAGCGCCTGCCATCTCCGGCTACAGTCTCTCCCCCCTTGGCTCTCGGGAATCTGCCACACCGTGCTCGCCTGTCAAGGCACCCCAAGGGGGACCCCGCCTTGACAGCCTGTGCGCGGCATGGCTGGACGATTCCGAGCCAAGCGGGAAGAGACGCACCGACTTGGAGGTGGTAGACGCTGGATGCTCGGTGAGCAAAAGAACGATGAGGAGGGGGGAGGTCGTCAAGAAAAAACGACGATGCCGGTTAGGTGCCTCGTCGTTTGAAAGTAATGCCCAATTTGGCTAACGCCGCATCGCGCTTGCGGTAGTCTTCGTCGCTCCATTCCTTGTTCGTGCTGAGTTGATTGCTTTGTGCCTCACTAACGACGACCTTAGCTACTGGTCGCCGCTGAGAGGCAGCATAGGGACCGACACTGCATCATCACCGCCTTCTAGGGCGCTGAGCAGCCGCTCTTGTTGGGCGGCAGCTTCAGCGGTGGAGAGCACTTGCCGCGCCTTGACGACGTTGCGCCCGCCCTTGCGGATGAGGTCCCGATAGTAGTTATCCGACTCGGCGACCATCTCGGCGTGCAGTTCGTCGTCTTTCTCGGCCGCCAGCTCGGCGGCGCTCTTGTTCCGCTCACCCACCACCGCCGCTAGAAACAGGATGAGGGAGTACATCACGGCATGGAAGTAGTATTTCCAGGGCTTGGCCAATTCCGGGATACCCGATAGGTGCAGGTCGGGCCAGATGGCGGCGTTGAGCAGCGCCAGCGAGTAAATGTTGTAGAGCGATATCACTGCCAGGGTGAGAATGTGCCCTGGTATCTCATACTTTGGGAGGCCCGCCCGCACCGCCTTGGGACGCCCGAGCAACTCTTTCAACTGGCGCACAATGTGCAATTCAAAGAGGGAGAAGGCGACCATCGAGAGGACCGCCGAGAAGATGAGATACCGCGCCCGCCAATCACTGTTGGGCAGAATCACCCCCGCCGAGTTATAGAACAACTGGGCGAGTCCAGTATTGACCACCAGCGAAATGATGATGAGATTGAGGCGGCTGACCCGCAGCCCCGCGAAGGGATTGCAGCCGCGATGGGTACGCGCTACTGTTGGCATAGATTTACTGGCCCCCCTGTGCTTTGATGTGTGCGGTGATATCTTCCAACGCCGCTTGGGTGGTGGCATACGGCACCGTACGGTAACCGTTCTGCGTGACACCCTGATACGTGCCATCGGACAGCGTAAGAATCGCGATACCGATGCCCTGATAACTGGCCCCCCAAGGGAGTGAGATGGTAGACTGCATGGGTCTCTCTTCCTTGCCCATTCCTATGGGCCGTGAGATGGTGAGGCGCGGGAGTGTCATTCCCGCGTCTCATAGTTGCGTTGTGGTGAACTAGGCGGCTTCTGGCTGTTTGGCCGTACCCTTGGCCTGTTTGGCTTGGAGCTTCTTGGCCTTGCGCTTCTGCAAAGTGTCCTTGCGTGCCGCTTGCATGGTGGCCTTCTCTTGCGCGGTCATTTCCCGAATCTCGATAGCCGGGAACGAAACAATCGCCCAGGCGTTACCGCTATCCTTGTTGGTCCCCACCAAACGGCGCATCTGGTCGGCCTCGATGACCACCCAGGTCTCATCCAGTTCCCACTTGTCGAGGGTGTTCGTGTCAGGAGCGACCTCAGTGCTCAATTCGAACTGCATGGGTTCGGTGGAGCCGGGTTGCAGCACCTTGACTGTCCACTTCTGCACTGTTTCTGTCACTTTCTGCCCATCGCGCGTGAAGATGCGCTCATACGAGGCATCTTCGACCGAACTCATCTTGCCGCGCGTTGTGATAAACGTCATCCGTGTTCTCTCCTTGGCGTCATTGCGCCGTCGAATCTGCTCGACCTCAGCAGGAG
>JACDGC010000874.1 GCA_013815535.1 Ktedonobacterales bacterium | reverse complement strand
GGCCTCCCCTTCACCGTGCGGATGCTCTACGTTCGCCATAATGGCATCACCACCTATGGATTGTTCCTCGTGGCCAGCCAGGACCAATTCGACGCGCTCAACCAAAAGACCTTCACGCCAATGTTGCAAACCTTCGCATTCGGCAACAATCCTGCCTAGTCCAGCTCATCCATAGCAATTATCGCTGGCCGCTCTCAGGTGGTTACGGTAGGGGAGTCACCTGATGGTATGGCGTGTCGAACAGTGCTATAATCTGCCTTGAGCGCCACCAGCACAGCGATGCGTTTTCGCCAGAAGCGGTGTGGCGACCCTCGAAGGGACACATTCGCATGAGCAACACGGCCACTTTGAGCCGCCTCTTCGCTGGCATCGAGCCGGATATGGAAGCGGTTGACCGCCTCTTCCGCGAACGAGCGACATCGGGCATCGCGCTCCTGAACGATGCTTCGCTGCATATTTTGGGGTCACAGGGCAAGAAACTGCGCACGGGCCTGACCCTGTTGACGGGCAAGCTGGTGGACTATCGCCCTGAGAAGTTGGTGCCGCTCAGCGCGGGCTTCGAGATGCTCCATCTGGCCTCGCTGGTGCATGATGACATCATTGATCGCGCTGCCACGCGCCGCAATCTGGCGACGGTGAACGCGCGGTTTGGGAATGACCTCGCCATCCTCCTGGGTGACTATTACTTCGCCAAGACGGCGGGCCTCATCGCGGATGTGAATGATAACCGCATCGACCGCCTCTTCTCCGACACGGTGGCCACACTGGTGGAAGGGGCCATCATGGAGATGCTGGATGCGCACCACCTGGACCTCTCTTATGAGCGCTATCTGGAACGCATCAGCGCCAAGACGGCCTTCCTCATTGGGTCGTGCTGCAAAGGCAGCGCCCTCGTTTGTGGTGCGACAGATGCCCAGGTCGAGGAATTGCGCCAGTTTGGCCACAACCTGGGCATGGCCTTCCAGATCGTCGACGACATTTTGGATTACACCGGCACCGAAGCGAGCATCGGCAAACCCGCTGGCAATGACCTGCGGCAGGGGATGGTGACCCTCCCCTTGATCTATTCCTTGCAAAGCAACGGCTCTGGTCATCTCGAACTGGTGCGTGCCATTGTGGAAGAACCTGGCAAGCACAACGATGAGGTCGATAAACTGGTCGCCTGGGTCAACGCGGGGCCGGGCATCGATGCCGCGCTGGCCGATGCCAAGCGCTATGCCGCCCGTGCCTCCGACATCCTCAACGCCTTCCCCTCCGTACACGAGCGCTTGGTGCTGGATGACATCATCGATTATGTGATCGTGCGCGAACGGTAGAAGAAGGAACGAGCCAATGACGACACCCACCTCTGAATTACAACGCCGCTTCGAGGCTGATGGCGGCAAACCTACCTATGTGCGGCATATGTTTGGCCGCATCGCCCGCGTCTATGATCCCATGAATCGGATCATGACGGCGGGGCTCGATGCCCGCTGGCGCAAGTTCGCCGTCCGCCAACTCGCCCTGGGTGCTGATGCGCTGGGGCTGGATGTCGGCACTGGCACTGGCGACCTCGCCATCGCCGCCATCAAGGCCGCTGGGCCTGGCACCCACATGATTGGGGTGGACTTCACCACCGAGATGCTGGAACTGGGACGCCCCAAGCTGGAAAAGCTGGGGCTGGCTGACCGCATCGAACTGCGCCAGGGTGATGGCGAACATCTCGACTTCCCCGACGCCACCTTTGATGGGGTGTGCTCGGCCTTCGTCGTGCGCAATCTGGCCGACCTGCCCGCTGGGCTGCGTGAGCAATATCGCGTGCTGAAACCGGGCGGACGCATGGTCTGCTTGGAGATCACCCATCCCCCTGGTGCGCTCTTTGGGGCGGCCTTCCACCTCTATTTCGACCAGATGATCCCGATCATTGGTAAAGTGGTGGGGAAGTCCTTCGAGTCATATCGCTATCTGCATCAATCGCTGGCGGCTTTCCCCCGCGCGCCGCAACTGAAGCGCCTGATGGAAGCGGCGGGCTTCACC
>JACDGC010000873.1 GCA_013815535.1 Ktedonobacterales bacterium | reverse complement strand
CCTTGCCTCCTGATGATATGACAAGGGTAGAAGGTTTGGCGTGCCGCCCCCATGGCCGCCTGGTGCATGTGGGGCATCTGCACCATGGCTTTGCTCAATGGCGAAGTCACCAGAAAGGAGCCGTCCATGCCATACGTCTCTATTGGCCAAGAAAACTCAGCTTCCATCGACCTCTACTATGAAGATCATGGGGCGGGCAAGCCTGTCGTGCTTATCCACGGTTTCCCCTTGAGTGGCCGTTCGTGGGAAAAACAGACGACCGCCCTGCTGGGGGCGGGCTACCGCGTCATCACCTATGATCGGCGTGGCTTTGGCGCTTCGAGCCAACCCACAACGGGGTATGATTACGACACCTTTGCCGCTGATCTTGACAAGCTGCTCACCAAGCTGGATCTGCATGATGCCGTGCTGGTGGGCTTTTCGATGGGCACGGGCGAAGTCGCCCGTTATTTGAGCACATATGGTGCGGAGCGCATCAGCAAAGCCGTTTTCATCGCGTCGATTCCGCCTTTCTTGCTCAAGACCGCTGATAACCCCGACGGCGTCGACCAAGGCGTCTTCGATGGCATCATGGCGGCCATCAGTGCTGACCGCTTGAAATACCTCAACGACTTCTATGCCGCTTTCTATAATCTCGACGAGTTGCTGGGCAAGCGCATCAGTGATGAAGTGGTGCGCGACAGCTGGAACGTCGCCGCTGGGGCGTCGCCCACGGCCACGCTCGCCTGTGTTTCAACGTGGCTGACGGATTTCCGCCCCGACCTGACGAAGATCACCATTCCCACGTTGGTGGTGCATGGCGACGCCGACCGCATCTTGCCCATCTCGGCGACGGGTGGTCCACACCTGCAAAAAGCCTTGCAGACAAGCCAATTGCTCATCATCCCCGGTGCCCCCCATGGGCTGCTGTGGACGCACGCCGCCGAGTTGAACCCCGCTCTGCTCGACTTTTTAAAATAGCGTGGCACACGGTGGCATTTATCCAAAGGGACCAGAAAATCCTCCGCATATTCGTGTTTTTGCTGGATTTTCTGGCCCCTCTGTTCGGAAAAATGGTGCCGCCCTTCCCACTTCAGTGCGGTAAATTGCCAGGAGACCGCGCGGCGTTGTATCTTTAAAGAGAGATGTGGCGCTTGGCCCATCCTAAATTTGACCAGGGGCGGTTCCCTGGCGGCTGAGGGTTCGCTTGCCACTCGGCTGATGCCCCACCCCGCGAGGATATTGCCCCGGTGGCGCATCGGCACGAGGTCGCACGTTCCAGTCGGCGCGGGTGTGCGCGGCAAGTGCCGCGCTCGCCGCGTGGGTGCGTGTGGCGGGCAGGCGTGGCGGATTTCACCGTTCGCGCTCGCGTGTGCCTTGACAGGTGGCGCGCGGTGTGGCGGCTGAGGCACGCCGCCGCTGTGCAAGCAGTGGTAATCTGAGGAACATGGGATGGACTGGCTGCGCCACGCTTTTTTGTATTCCACACCATCTCGTCGTTCGATACACAGGAGGATGATCTTCTCATGGCAATGACGCAAGGGCGGCGAGTGACGCTCGCTGACATGGATTATCTCAGCACTGGCAAGCGCGCGCGGTTGCATCGACTGCTCTATGGGGCTGGCCCCGCCAATGGTACGTTGATGATGCTCCCCATCGATCAGGGTTTGGAGCACGGCCCCCGCGACTTCTTCCCCAACCCGGCGGCGAAAGATCCCGAGTTTCAGTTGAAGTTGGCTATCAATGGCCATTTCTCGGGCATCGTGTACCAGATTGGCATCGCGGAGAAATATATCGCGAAGTATGCGGGTCAGGTTCCCCTGGTGCTGAAGCTGAACGGCAAGACCGAGATTCCTTCGGATGCCGCCCCGCTCTCGCCCTTGCTGGCTGGCGTGGAAGACGCCGTGCGCCTGGGCGCGGATGCGGTTGGCTATACGCTCTACATTGGCTCGACCCTGCAATCAGCGGATTTCGCGCAGTTCCGCCAGGTGCGCGAAGAGGCCGATAGATATGGCATGCCGATCATCGTGTGGGCCTATCC
>JACDGC010000872.1 GCA_013815535.1 Ktedonobacterales bacterium | reverse complement strand
ATTATATCGCACGCCCCAAGTTGAATGGCTACGAAGCCATCCATACCACCGTCTTTGGGATGCTCGACTACCCCGATCCGTTCGACGTCCACATCCGCTCCTATGCCATGCAAGATATCGCGGATCATGGCCCCGTTTTGGTGGCGGCCCGCCACACGACCGGGGGCTGGCGTGCCCATGTGCAAGGGTTGGAATGGCTGGCGCAGGTGCAATCGTGGCAACATGAGTTGGCCTTGCCCGCAACCGAACTGGTAGAAGCCGTCCAAGGCGACCTCTTTCGCGACCAGATCTTCATCTTCACGCCACGCGGTGAGATCAAAGATGTCGTGCGTGGTTCGACGGTGCTCGACTTCGCCTATCGCATCCACACCGACCTCGGCGAACGCTGCACGGGCGCGAAAGTGACCGCGCGCGATGGCATCATGCGGCTGGAAGAGCGCGACTATATCTTGCAGGACCGCGACATGGTGCAGGTGAACTCTCAAAACGACACCCACCCCACGGCGGCGTGGCTGCGCGCCGCCCACACCCACCATGCTCGCGAAGCCATCATGCACTATCTGCGCAACCACAACCTGCCAACGGAAGAAACCGATGACAGCGCGGATTATCTGGACGACACCGAGCAATTGGCTTCAGTGCGGCTTGGATATTGCTGCGAACCCATGCCGGAGGATACGCTCATTGGCGTGCTCGTGGGGCAGCGCATGGTGGTGCATCGCCAGGAATGTCGCCATGCCCAAGAGGCGCTGGCGGAGCCCCTGGTGACCATCAATGGGCACAACGGTTCCGGTTCCGAGCGCCCCCCACGTGGGTGGATGCGCGTGCGCTGGGAGACGCTGCACCCTGACCGCTACCGGGTATCCCTGCTGCTGACAGGGCGCGACCGCAGCGGACTGATGCACGACATTTCAGCGGTCCTGGCGCGCTATGATCTCAATATCGTGAATCTGGGCGCGCTCAGCATCAGCACCCGCTACAAAGCCATCATTCGCGTCACCGTGGAGGTCAAGCGCGCCGATCAATTGCGCCAGGCCATGCAGCGGCTGCGAAATGTCGAGGGTATCGTCAATGTGGAACGGCGCCAGCGCGTGCCGCCCGCCGACGGCGTGCAAGTGTAAGGGACACCATCATGGTCGCATCACTATCTGACTCTTCCGAAGATGGCGCCAGCGTCATCACGCCCCCCATCAGCAGTCTGTTGCCCCTGCCATCGGGGCTGATGGAACGGTTGCGCCGGACGCTGGGAACGTATTTGCCAGTGTCGGACCAGACGTTAATCGATGAGGTGTGTTCCTTCATCGCCGAGCAAGCCACGGATGAAGCGCAGGTACGCGACATCCTGACGGTCGGTGGCATTCTGGCGGATATGCATATCGACGCGACGGGGATCACCGCAGGGATGATCCAACATGTGGCGGTCGACCCCACCAAGCATGCCGTCATCCCCGAAATTGGGCGGCGCGTCACCGATGAGTTTGGCGCGGATGTCTATTACCTGCTGGAAAATGTGGCCCATTTTTCCGCCATCGAGGCGCAGCGCCGCAATAAGCACTTCGCCAACACCCCACGCAAGCGCGAGGGCAACGAGCAGGCGCGCCACGCGCAGCTCGAAAAAGTGCGCAAGATGTTCGTGGCCATGGGCGACGATCCGCGCATCGTCGTCTTCAAACTGGCCGATCATCTGGCCCAAATGCGCGAGCGCACCCTGCCACCCGACGACATGTTGTTGCTGGCCGAGGAGTCGCGCGACATCTATGCGCCGCTGGCCGGGCGACTGGGCATGGGGCGCGTCGAGGCGGAGCTGGACGATCTGGCCTTCGCCATCGTGCAACCCGAGGATTTCCGCCGCGTCACCAATCTGGTAGAGCAGGTGCGGCAAGAGCAAAAAGGCTATATCGACCGTGTGTGCCAGATGCTGCGCGACGAAGGGGCCAAGGTCGACATCACGGCGGACGTCGCGGGCCGCTACAAACATATGTGGAGCATCTATCGCAAGCTGGCGCGTAATGGCTGGGACATCCATC
>JACDGC010000871.1 GCA_013815535.1 Ktedonobacterales bacterium | reverse complement strand
CATCGCGACTGGGCGTATGGCTGACGGGTCTTTCATCAATGTTGTCATTCCGCCATCATCCATTTCGGGGCCGTCGCTCACCATTCGTCGTTTCGCACGCCGTGCCTTCACGCTGGAACAACTGGTGCGGCTCGATACCATGTCGCTGCATATGGCGGATTTCCTGCGATTGTGCATCAATGCGCGGTTGAATATCGTCATTTGCGGCATCAGCGGCTCGGGCAAGACGACGCTGCTGAACGCGTTGGCCAGCACCATCGACGAGCAAGAACGCATCGTCACCGTTGAAGAGACGGCGGAGTTGCAACTGCATCAGCGCCATCTGGTGCGGCTGGAAGTGACCCCCCCCAATGACACCCGTCCGGGCCGCGTCGCTAAGGTGGATCTGCTGCGCCATGCCATGCACATGCGTCCCACGCGCATCATCGTCGGCGAATGCGTGGGCAACGAAGCACTCACCTTCGTGCAAGCGATGAACATTGGCTTCGAAGGGTCGTTGGCGACCATGTATGCCAACTCGCCCCGCGACGCGCTGGCCCGGCTTGAAGCGCTGTGCTTGAGCGCGGCACCCGTTTTGTCGCCGTTGGCGGTGCGCCAACAACTGGCGACGGGCATCGATATGATCCTCTATTGCGCGCGTCTGCGCGATGGCACGCGGCGCATCCTGTGCGCGACGGATATCAGCGGCATGGAGGGGGATGCCATCGGCGCGCATGACCTGTTCGTGTTCCGCGAGGCTGGGTTGGATATGGCGACGGGGCGCATCCGTGGCGAATTCACCGCGACGGGGTTGCGACCCAGTTTCGCCAGCCGCATCGACGAAAGCTCGAATAATCCCGCCTACTTTCCACGGGGCGCGTGAGGCCCGCCAATGTGCTGCCCACTTCATCGGGTGATGGGGTGGGAATGAGCGGTGGGCCGTGCCCTATTTGCCCTACCAGGGTTGACAAATCGCCAAAAATATGTCTCAGTAGGTGAGACTGGGAGCGCATGCCGTTCCCACCAACGCGCCGCATCCGCATCGCCACGCATGGTCGCCTGATGTGGTGCGGGCACATCACTATTGGGGATGATCATGAGCCGCAGAGACAGCGAAAAAGACCTGGAACGCCCACATTTCTATTCGCAGTATTGGATTTCCATCGCTCAGCAATACGCCCGCAGCGGCAGCCTGGAAGCGATGCCGCCAATCGAAGCCAGCGTGGCTGATGACGACTTCGATGAAGCGCCACCGCTGCGTCCCATTGCCCGCGCCGCCACCGCCACGCCACCACCGCCCCCGGCCCCCGTGGAGCCAGAGATCGATGAACTGCCGCTGACCCCGGTGCGCTCGTCGCGCCCCACCAAGGTTCGGCAGCCAGAGCCTCGGCCCGCCCCCGCGCTGACTTCCTTCGCGGATCTGGCCGCCTTGGGCTTTGGTGACGACATCGAGATGGAAGACTTGCCCGTGGGTGCGGATGAGGATGAAGCCTCCGTCATGTCGCGGCTGGGCTCGAACTTCGACAGCGATGATGGTGATGTGCAGCCAGACGAGGAAGAAGCTGCCAGCCTGGAATCGTTAGCGGAAGAAGACGACTATGACGACGACGAGGAAGACGAGGATGATCTGGGCGTGCGCCGCCCCACCAAGCCGACACGCCCCGTCAAGCCGCCCCGTCCGGTGCGCCGCCCCGACCGCCCCTTCTAAGGCCCGCTCGTGGTGCTGTGCCACAAAGCGCTTGCCGCCACGCGGACGTCCCTTGGGGCGTCCGTTTTTGCTGTCCGTTGGTTGGAGGTAGTGGCCACGTGAGCGGCTGGTGGCGGCTCGGTGATGGGTGGCTTTGCGGGCTTCGCTGGGGCGTTGGCGGGTCTGGCTTGGGCATGGGCAGGGGTGAGGTGTGCCAGCTTGCCGCGCCAGCCTTCGGCCAGCGCCAACACACTGATGTAAGGGGCGCTGTTGCCCCCGGCGGCGAAGCACACGGCTTCGGCCTCGTGCGCCGCCACGATGACGCGCATAACTAATCCCTGGGCGTGCGTGATGAGGGTGG
>JACDGC010000870.1 GCA_013815535.1 Ktedonobacterales bacterium | reverse complement strand
ATGAAGTACCCCGCTGTGTGGCTGATGGAGCCAGGCGCGAAGGGCGAGGTCCTCTCCGTGGCGTTCGCCTCGGATGGCCAGCATCAGGACGCGGGCGGCAAGATGGTGCACGTCGCACCCCACACCTCCTCCACCATCGTCAGCAAGTCGATCTCGAAAGGCGCGGGGCGGTCCAGCTATCGCGGTCTGCTCAAGGTGCAGAAGGGCGCGCACCACGTGAAATCCAACGTGCGCTGCGACGCGCTGCTGCTGGATGAAAGCTCGCGCACCGACACCTATCCCTACATCGAGATCGAGGAAGAGGATGTCGAGATCGGCCACGAGGCCTCCGTCTCGAAGGTTGGCGAAGAGCAGCTCTTCTATCTGATGAGCCGGGGCATCACCGAGGCTGACGCGTACACCATGATCGTCAGCGGCTTCATTGAACCGATCGTCAAAGAGTTGCCGCTGGAATACGCCGTCGAACTCAACCGCCTGATCCAGTTGGAAATGTCCGGCTCGGTGGGCTAAGTTGGACGCCCCCGCTGACGCGCAGGAAACTGCCACACAACCGCAGACGAGCGGAGATGAGCCACCCTTCATCTCCATCGTCTGCGGTTGTGTGGGTGAATCCGGCAGCGATCATCACCACGCTGGTTGAGGTAATGGTCCAAATTTTCTGAGAACACATCGCTTGAGGATAAAAAACATGACTGCACCAACGAAGCCGCGTGGCTTCACTGAGGAGGCGATCAATGAACTGATCGCCCAGCGCAACGAACCCGCGTGGATGACCGAGCGCCGCCGCACCGCCTGGACGGCCTGGAATGACCTGCCGATGCCCGACCCACGCAAAGACGAAGAATGGCGGCGCACCCCTCTGCGCCTGCTGGAACTCGACGAAGCCACCCCCCTCAGCGACGCCGCCAAGGCAAACGTCGTGCCCTTGGCACCTGCTGGGGAATTAGCCGCAGCCCTGACGTTCGTGGATGGCCAAGTGACGGCGCGGCAAGACATCGCGGATGATCTGCGCCAGCAGGGCGTCATCGTCACCGATCTGCGTTCAGCCCTCGCCGAGCATGCGGATCTCGTACAGCGCTACTTCATGACCGTTGTGAAGCCAACCGAGGCCAAGTTCGCCGCGTTGCATGGCGCGTTTTGGGATAATGGCGTTTTCGTCTACGTCCCCAAGGGCGTCGCGGTGGCGTTGCCGGTCGGCGTTGTCGTGGAATCCGCTGCGCCGGGCCGGGCCAGTCTGCACCACACCCTCATTGTCATGGAACGCGATAGTTCGCTGAAATACGTCGAAGAATTGCGCGGCGGCGTGGCGGCGACTGCCGATGGGCAAGCGTTTTCGAGCCGCGTCATCGAGTTGGTGCAGGGCGACGGCACGACCCTCGATTTCGCCACCATCCAGCGCTTCAGCCCCGCCATGTTTGACTTTTATGATGCCCGCGTGGTGCAGGCGCGCGACACGAACTTCACCTTGCACAACATCGAATTGGGCGCGGCCATGTCGAAAGGACACATCGAAGCGCTGCTCGAGGGCGCGGGCGCGCATGCACGGCTGGCGGGCATCTATTTCGCGGACCACGACCAGCACCTGGATCGCTATACCCTGCAAGATCATAAGGGCATCAACACCACCAGCGACCTGCTCTTCAAGGGGGTCGTGGCCGATACGGCACGGTCGGTATATTCGGGCTACATTCGCATCCATCCAGGAGCGAAGGGCAGCCGCGCCTATCAGCAGAACCGCAACATTCAGCTCAGCCGCAAGGCCCGTGCCGACTCGAACCCCAGCCTGGAGATCGCCGAAAATGACATCCTGGGCTGCACGCATGGTGCCACCGTCGGCAAGGTGGATGAAGAGCAACTCTTCTATCTGATGTGCCGTGGCCTCAGCCGGGGCGAGGCGACGCAAATGATCGTCGAGGGCTTCCTCGATCAACTGGTCGAGGCCATCCCCCTGCCGACCCTGCGCGTGTCGCTGCGCGACGAATTAATTGCCCGCGTCGAAGCGACCACGGTCGAGACCGACGCCGCCTAGGCT
>JACDGC010000869.1 GCA_013815535.1 Ktedonobacterales bacterium | reverse complement strand
CCCCCCCACTGCTCGCGCCGGATGCACCGGCTATCCCGCTATTTACCAGATTGCATCCATCGGTCGCTTTGTCGACGGGTGGATGCAATCTTTCTCTCGCGGTGAAGTGGCGCGCAAAGAAAGCGCGCTTCCCCCGCCACGCGCCAACAAGATCTTCACTAGCTTGACAACTGAACCATGGCGATGGTATCTTTATGATACATCGTCTCAATTAAAAGCCATCAGGTCCAGTAGGAGAGCACATTCGTGATACCGCTCATGCGCCGTCTAGGTCTTAGCGTCACCCTGCTCGTGAGCTGCTTGCTCAGCGCGTGTGGCACCACCGCGCCCGCCCCAGCACCGGGGGGCGGCAGTGTCATCCAGGTCGTCACCGCCGAAAACTTTTGGGGCAGCATCGCCGCCCAGGTGGGTGGCAGCCACGTCCACGTCACCAACATCATCGCCTCGCCCGCTGCTGACCCCCATGATTACGAATATACCGCCCAAGATGCGCGCACCGTCTCGGATGCCCAATATGTCATCATCAATGGCGCGGGCTACGATCCCTGGGCCGAAAAGTTGCTGGCCGCCAGCCCCATGAGCGGACGCCAGATCCTCAACGTTGGCACCTTCCTCGGCAAGCACGTGGGGGATAATCCACACCTATGGTACAACCCCGACTACGTCACCGCCGTCGCCATGAAGATCCGCGATGACCTCACAGCACGCGATCCACATGATGCCAGCGCCATCGCTCAGACGGCGCAACGGTTTCTGACCTCAGATTTGCAAGCCTATCATAGCCTGATCACCGACATCAAAGCGCGCTTCGGCGGCACACCCGTGGGGGCAACAGAAAGCATCTTCGCGTATCTCGCACCTGCACTCGGCCTCAATCTCATCACACCGCCGTCTTACTTAAAGGCGGTCTCGGAGGGTGCAGACATCTCCGCAGGCGATGAAGCCACCGTCGAAGAGCAAATCAAGCTCCACCAGATCAAAGTGCTGATCTATAACAGCCAGAACACCCCCAACAATATCACGGCCGTCATCAATTTAGCGAAAGCTCAGGGCATCCCAGTCGCGACCATCACCGAAACCCTGACGCCAGCGGGCGCAACCTATCAAGCATGGCAAGCGACGCAACTGAGCAGCATTCAGGCGGCGCTGGCAAAGGCGACGGGCAAATAAGCCACGCTGCCCCCCGCTGGCCATTTGACGCATGCCAAGCACATCGGCTAAGATGGAGATAAGGCGGCCAGCGTCAGATCATCCGCCGCACTGCACTTTCCGCAAAGGAGCTTGCCGCATGTTCGCTGATGATACACAGCAACAACTGCCCGCATGTTATATCGATCAATTCACCCATGCGTTGCCGCATCGCCTCGGCGTGCAGACACGCAAATGTGGCCACCAAGCTTGCGACCCCCACACCCTCACCTATTTCGGCTCAGGCGATGACCCCGAAGCGGAGGGTGATTATTGCATGGTGTGCTTTGGTCGTGCCCTCAACATCTGGCCCGATAAAACGCTTGAGCGCGCCGTGGCGCATACCCCGGAATCAGCCTAACCACCAGCCAACTTCCCATCGCATAAACTGGCAGACGCTTGCCGATTGGCGCCTCATCAACCGCCACGGCTTTATCACACGTTCATCAGCAACCAGGGTGGCGGCTTCTGGCCCCTGATTGCTGATGCGAGCACCCCAACGATGCATGCTATACTTATGAGCATGGGGGAAACATGCCATGACACAACCAACCACGACCCATAATCATCGCTTCTTCGCCAGCATCTATGATCGCATGTCGCGCTCGCGCGGCTTCCGCCAACAGATGGACCCCTCACGCCAGCAACTCACTGCGGCGGCACGTGGGGTGGTGCTTGAGGTCGGCGCGGGTGGTGGCCAAAACTTCGCCTTCTATGACCCAGCCATCACCGAGCGCGTGGAAGCTGTGGAGCCAAATGCCCATATGCTGCGCCGAGCCGAGGCAGCCGCACGCACGGCACGCGTCCCCATCCATCTGACCGCCGCCCCGGTGGAACACCTGCCC
>JACDGC010000868.1 GCA_013815535.1 Ktedonobacterales bacterium | reverse complement strand
CGGCAATGCCGCCAAAGACCCACAGGCGCACCAGGGCATTGAAGACGCGCCCCATGATGTGCCGATAGCGCGGCTCACCGTAGCGCCGTGCGCCGGGGGCCTCGCGCGAGGCGATGATGATCTCCGCCGCTGGGGCCAGGGGGGGGAGAAAGCGCACCAGTTGCTCGATGGGCATTGACAAATCGACGTCGCAAAAGAAGACGAAGTCCCCACGTGCCGCCAACATCCCCTGGCGGACCGCTGCGCCCTTGCCTTGGTGCGCAAGCAACAGCGCCACCAGATGTGGCCACGTGCGGGCATAGCGAGCAGCCAGCGCGCCAGTGCCGTCGCGGCTGCCATCATCTGCCACGATGACCTCGGTGGTGGCCAGCCACCCTTGTGCCACAAGAAACGCATGGATGCGGTCGAGCGCCTGGGGCAACCTGTCGATCTCATTAAAGGTGGGAATGACGATGGAAAGGATGAACGGTGGGGGGGTGTTTGACACGGATGTTCCCGCTCACTTTCCTCCATGATGGACCATCTATGCTGGCAGTGTACCATGTGGCTGAGATGGGTGCAAGAGGAAAAGGTCATGGGGAGCAAGGGAAAATGAAGGGGAGATGTCAGCAAGCGGCCTGATTACTCTCAAGCGTCGGAGAGGTGGGATCAACACCGGTTTTTGAACCGGTACTGATCCCACCGCGAAGGTGCGAAGGGGGTCTTCATCCACCGCGGCGGAACGCCGCAGCATAGTGGCTAACCAGACCGCTGATTGCTGAACACCACCAGTATACCTGATCGTTTGTCACAATGCAAGGGGGGGATATTAGGGGTGCCGCGAAAACACGCGGCGCGTGATCCACCCAAAGAAGCCCAGGGCGGCGAAAAGCTCCAGCGTCCCCACCAGATTCGCGGGTTGGCCAAGTTTGGTGAAGTAGAAAATGCCATTTTGTGTCGAGGTGGCCGCCATGAAGAGGCCAATCGCCAACCACGCTGGCGCGGTGCTCGCTAGCAGAGCCAGATCCCACCGCTGTGCCAGCAGGCCAGAACCGAACGGCAGCAGATAAAAAAGCAGCGTCACCACCGGGGCAGTCGCCGCCGGGAAAGGTCCATTAGAGATCGTCCAACCGAGATCCGTGATGATGCGGGCTGGCAGATAGGCCGTCAGCAGCAGGCCCGTTTGAATGAGGGCGATGGTGATGATGCCCCCCACCCGCACGCGATTGAACAGCACAACATTCTTGCCAGGCAGGGTCATTGCACGCCGTTGTTTGCCTGTGACCTCACCTTGTGGGGGGGCGACCGCTACCCGCACGGTGGGCTGCTCGGTCATGCGTTCCTGGGCCGCAGTTTTTTCTTCAACCATCATATTCTGTGAGTTTCCCCAGTTTGAACCTGTTCCTCGCTCCATAAGATTTTCCGTTCCTCACCCAGCGCACCGCACAGCGGCGCGCCATGAGCACCTATACGGCCCACACTCACCGAACCAGAGAAGGTTGACATTTGTCGCGCCCACAGCATAGCAGAAAACGGTCATACGTCAAGCGAGAGCGCGCTCGGTCCGCGTGTTTGCCTCTTTACTCATATAGACCCCAATGCCCCGAGCAAATGGACAAAAACGCTGCTGCAAGGGGACCAATGGGGGGTAGCAGAGTGCCAAGCACATCGACACTGAAAAGAAAAACGCTGCCTGGCGAATATTTTGGGGATGGTGCATGGCGCAGAGCTCAGCCCCTTTGAGCGAGCACACGCAGATGGTCGCCAAATCCGCGTAATTCCAGCCAAGCACGCGTCTCGCCACCCACCACCACAGGCACCATGCGGAGCGCGGCCAGCGTCGCGGCACCGGTCAGCTGCATCGCCACGCGCAGTTCCAGCAAGAAGCCTTCGATAAAGCGCGTGACGGCGTCGTCGCCCTCGCTGGCGGCTTGCAGCATGGGGAAGCCCACCCCCACCAGCGTTGCCCCCAGCGCGATGGCGCGGGCGGCATCTAACCCCGAGCGCACCCCCCCCGTCGCGATAAGGGGCACATCACTCCCACCAGCCTCGATCACGC
>JACDGC010000867.1 GCA_013815535.1 Ktedonobacterales bacterium | reverse complement strand
GGATACGGTTCCTTATTAAGGCCTATGGGCTGACTTTCTCCGATGCTGAAGAGATCGTACAAAGTGCCCTGGTGGCGTTTTGGTACGAACATCCCAATGTCTCCGACCTAGAGAAACCATACGCCTTTTTCAAGGCTTATCTGCGGATGCGGACTTTGCAGGTCGTCTCCATTCCCATGGCGCTGCCCGTGACGCTGAGCGATGCCCATCCTTCCGTGGTCAAAGATCAGCGCAAGCCTTCTCTGGATAAAGTGGTCGATGATGACGGGCACACCTATGGGGATTTGCTGCCGAGTGGCGGTCCCAATGTCGAGGCGGTCGTCTTGGCTTGCTTAGAATGGGCCGAGATTGGCGCGGCCATCAGCCAGCTGCCGCTGCCACAGCAGATCATGATCAGTATGCGGGCCTATGGCTACTCCTTCCCTGAGATTGCGGCCCATCTGCACCAACGCTATGGGCGATTCTCGGCGCAAACGGTCGCCCAAACGCTGGTGGAAGTCCGCCGCGCTTTGCGCCACCAGATCCAGGTGACCAAGGGCACGGCGCGAATCAAGCGGGCCAAGCCCAATCAGTCCTGGTCTACCCAGCATGCGGCGTGTCAGCGCTGTGGCACCACGACGATTGCCCATGCTGCGCATGGCTATTGTCATGACTGCTATCCCAAAATGCGGCGTCAATTGCGCCGGAAGGGCATCGAGCAACATAAAAAGCACTACGAGTGGTCGCATGGGTACCCGGCCTGTGTGGCGTGCGGTACCATGACGCATCCGCATAATGGGCATGGCTACTGTCGCCCCTGCTATTGGCGGCTCTTTGGTTCAGCCCAACGGGCCGCTGCTTTAGGGTAATTTGGGCATCTGATGCCAGAGTTGCTACTCGGCTCATCCCCTTGCGTCTTCGGCCACCGCTCGGAGCGTCTACCCCCGTCGGTTCGGATGCGTCACACCACGGGAGGGGGAGACTCTGTCAAGGGAGCGTAGAGCAACGAAGCGGACTTGATAGAGTACCCGGACGTGGTAGCGTCCGAAGAACCGATGGGGGTAGACGCGGCATTGGTCGCTGACGATGCCAGGGGGTGAGCCGCTCGCCCGTCCCCCTCTTGCGGATCGGCACCAACGGTCTCGTCCCTGTCCCTGGTGGGCAGCATTCTCTTCCCTGCGCTCCCTCGGCCTGGTGGGGCGTCAGCCCCACAGGACGACGGGGAGCGAAGCGCCTGCCGCTTGTCGGCAGCGCATGTCGCCGCGTGGCGGCGACTGCGAGCGAGCGGACACAACACAGTCGATGGCGAAGCCCGCAATATTAGTATCACGCACCAAAGATATTACATGACATCCTTTTCGCCCTCCGCGCCGCGCTGCGCCTGGGCTAAAAAATCGTCGCGAGAGACTTATCTCCTTTGAAAGGTGGGGAACCATGGAGAAAGAGCAGGTTTCAATTGCGCGGCGCAAGCGTCGCGTCTTCGCACGCAAGACGGTGAAGCCGCCGACCCGTCGCCATCTCGAACACTGGTGGGAGGTGTGCCGCTATGTGGATGCTCAGCCACAGCGGTGCATCGCCGCGCCATTCCCGGATGATCCGCCGATGACGTTTCGCCTGTTGCAGCACATGAGCCAGTTCCATCTGATGCGCCATCGCAGCAGCGATTGCCGTTGGCAGCTCTCCCAACGCTGGGAAAGCATCATGCAACGGTTGTTGAAGGGGTTGCCGGATGAGTCGGCGACAGCGGAAAAAGAGCCGGTCGAGGGTGCGCCATTCGTGGTGGATTTCGGGATAGACACGCTCTACGTCAACGCGCTGGCTGAAGAGGTCCCCCTGCCCCTCCTAGAGGCTCTGGCGACGCTCAAAGGGCGTGCCCAGGTCGAGTACAAATCGGTGGAAACGCCTTGGCTCTTTGGCGGCAAGGTCCTCTCGTTGTTGCCTAGAGCAACTTACAGAGAAGTAGATCAGGCATACATTCTGCGGGAAGTGAAGTATGCGAGCCTATTCCCATGACCTGCGAGAACGTCTGGTGCAAGCGGTGGCCGAAGGTCAGCCCATGAGTGCC
>JACDGC010000866.1 GCA_013815535.1 Ktedonobacterales bacterium | reverse complement strand
GCGCACAGCCCCGTGATGAGTGGCACATGTGGCTGTCCCCGCGCGTAAAAAGCCGCCAGCAGCACCTGCTCGACCACCAGCGCGGGTAATTGGGGCGCATAGCCCCGCAGCGCCAGTGCTGTGCGCGCCACATCCGTCGCGGTGAATGCGTGGCGTGCGAAGAGCAGCGCGACGATCTGGTTGCCCAGCAACAGGTACACCAGCATCACCGGCACCATCAGCGCGCTGCCCAGCCCCAACGCCCGCCGCACGATGTGGACGAAATCTGCTGGCTGCTCCTTGGCGTGTGCCAGCGCGGGCAGCGCGGCATAGGCCAGGGCTGCGGCCACCAGCCCCGCCGGGAACTGAATCAACAGCGTCGCCGTCGCCAGCGCCGCCACATTCGGTCCCCCATACTGGTGCGTCGCGGGATCAAAGGTGCCTGATTGCAAGCGTTGATCGACCTGTTGCAGTGCCAGGGTCGCCAGCATCCCGACGGCGATTGGCGCGTAGCCGCGCACGATCTGGCCAATTGCCGGATGAAAGCCCCCGCGCCAGTGGTGCGAGCCGCTGCGCCAGCGCAGGGGCGCGAAGCCACCAGCGCTGACATGAAACTGCGGCAAGAGGGCGCAGGCCAGCAAGAGGATCTGCGCGCTGATGCCGATGAGGGTGCCAAAGGCCAGCGCGGCGATGCCCAGGCGCGGGGCCAACAGCACCGCCCCAGTGATGATCCCCAGATGCAGCAGCCCCCCCGCCAGCGCGGGGACGAAGGCGCGCTGCACGGCATAGAGCGCAGCAGTGAGCACAGCAACGATGCCAGTGCCCACCACCATGGGCGCGAGGGCCATCACCAGCCGCACTGTCAGGGCGCGCTCAGGTGGTGCGAAGCCGCCATTCAGCGCTGGGACGAAGGCAGGGGCCGTCAGCACCAACAACACAGTGGCCAGGGCTGTGACGGCGACGACCAGCACCAGCAGTCCCCTGATGATGCGCCATAATTCAGCCCGTTGCGTCGGTTGGCTATACCGTGCAAGCATCGGGATGAGCGCCCCGCTCACCGCGCCGCCAATGAGCAAGTCGCTGAGCGCTTGCGGCGTCTTGAGTGCCGCAAAGAACGCCCCCGTTGCTGCCGATTGGCCAAAAATCGCATTGATGACCGCGATGCGCACCAAGCCCAGCCCACTGCTGAGCAGCGTGCCCGTGGCGATGGTCAGCGCGGTGCGCCCCAGCGCGGGTCGCGCTAGGGGAGGGTTGGTGCGGTCAGGCGTCCGTGCCTGGGAGACGAGATCCTTCAACAATGCGGGCGATAAGCTCCGTGGTGGAATGGCCGGGCACGTAGGGAATGAGGGCGACGCGCCCGCCATAGCTCCGCACGACGGCGGCTTCGGGCAGCGGCTTGACGGTGAGCTTCGCAGAAGCCGTGCCGTCCTCGCTCTCCATAGTATAATCGCCGCCTTTGACATAGACCTCGGGCTGGATGGCGCGCACCAGTTCCTCGGCGGTGTCTTCATCGAAGATGGTGACGAAATCGACACAGCCCAGGCCTGCCAACATCTCGGCGCGTTCGGCCTGGGGGACGATGGGGCGTGCCGGACCTTTGAGGCGGCGCGTGCTGGCATCCGCGTTGACACCAACCACCAAGACATCCCCCATGGCGCGGGCAGCGGCGAGATAGCGCAGATGCCCAATATGCATCAGGTCGAAAATGCCGTTGGTGCAGATGACCTGCGCGCCCGCCAACCGCAGGGGAGCCAAGCGCGCCAGCAGCTCGGTGCGGGTGCAGAGTTTGGCATCGGCAGGCGTCACCATGCGGTTTCGAGTTCCGCGACGGCGCGCAACAGTTCGTCGGGCGTGGTGGTGGCGCAACCCATGCGGCGCACCACCAGCGCCGCTGCGACGTTGGCGATGGTGGCCGCGTCGGCCATGGCCGCGCCCGTCGCCAGACCCAGCGCGAAGGTCGCTGTGACGGTGTCGCCTGCGCCGATGGTGTCACGTACCTCTGCTGGATAGGCGGGGATGTCGAGGGTGATGCCCTCGCGGCCAAACAGGCTCATGCCTTCGCTCCCC
>JACDGC010000865.1 GCA_013815535.1 Ktedonobacterales bacterium | reverse complement strand
GCCCTGCGGTGCGTGGGCCACAGTTCTTGGTGGTCGCCTTGGCGGGGACGGAGGTGGCGCTGCCCGCCAACAATGTCGCTGGGGTCGAGCGGGTCAGTGACATCACCCAGGTGCCCAACACAGTGGCGTGGGTGCTGGGGGTGGCGAATCTGCGGGGGGCCATCACATCGGTGGTGGACCTGCGGGGCTTCTTAGGGTTGCCGCGCGAAGCGGTCACCACGCGCAGCCGCGTCGTGGTGGCGACCGCTCGCGACATGACCATCGGCTTTTTGGTGGATGGCGTCGCGGAGTTTTTGCCCATTCCCGAGGCGACACGTTCGCAGGACAATCTTCGCCAGAGCGCGCCGCCGTGGCTTGGTTCCTATGTCGTCGCGTTGGCCCAGGTTCCTGGCACCGCGCAGTCTCCCGAGCGAGCCCGCACGATCTTCCTTTTGGATGTAGAAAAGTTGCTCTTCGCCGACAGCTTACATCGCTATCAAGCTGACCTGTAAGAAAGGATGACGATAGATGAGCCCCGATTCTGGTCGGAGCCGCGCAGCCTTCGCGTCGCAATTTAATGGGATGGTGGGCATCGTAACACTGGTGCCCGTCCTGGCGATGCTTGGCGTGGTTGTGGCAATCTGGTACATAGATAAATTGAGCTTCCCCCTCGCGCTTTCCTACGAGATCTTATTCATTGCTGATATTGCGGGGGCGGTGCTAGTGGGTTTGATCACGCTGTTGGTGTGGAACCGCGTGCGTGATGGCGTGCGCAGCCAAGCGCTGCAACTGGCGGCGGTCGCGCAGGCCGTGGCCGAGGGTGCGCCTGGCGTGCGCGCGAACGTGGTGGGCAATGATGAGTTCGCCCAACTGGCGCTCAGCTTCAACGCCATGCTCGAACAGCGTGACGCGGTGGGTGGCTCGCTCGGCCTGGATGCCGTCGCGCTGCAAGGGCAGATCGAGAAGCTGTTGCAAGAGGTCAGCGCTGTGGGCGAAGGCGACCTGCGCGTGCAGGCCGAGGTGACGCCCGACACGCTGGGGGTGTTGGCTGACTCGTTCAATTACATGATCGAAGAGTTGGCGAAGGTTGTGGGGCGGGTGCAGAGCACGTCGCAGCAGGTCATCATGGCGACGCGGCGCATCTTGGAGCGCGCCTCGGAATTGACGCGCGCCTCAGAGGCGCAATATTCCCAGACGACCCAGACGCTGGAGCAGGTGGAAGAGTTAGCCGCCTTCATCTTGAGTGCGGCACGTAACGCCACCCTCAGCGCCAGTGCCGCCCAAGATGCCCTGCGCAGTTCGCAAGAGGGCCAGCAGGCGGTGAACCAAACCATCGACGGCATGCAACTCATCCGCGACAACGTGCAAGACACGGCCAAGAAGATCAAACGGCTGGGTGAACGGTCGCAAGAGATCAGCGACATCGTGCGCATCATCGAGGAATTGGCTGAGCAGACGAATCTGCTGGCGTTGAACGCAGCCATCCAATCCGCGATGGCAGGCGAGAACGGGCGCGGCTTCGCCGTCGTCGCCGACGAGATTCGCTTGCTGGCGGAGCGCTCTGGCGAGGCCGCCAAGCGCATCGTGATGTTGGTCAAGGGCATCCAGACCGAGACGCAAGAAGTGGTGCAGGCGATGGAAGATAGCACCGTTGAGGTCGTCAAGGGTTCGAACATGGCCGACAACGCTGGCCGTGCTCTGCAAGCGATCTATTTCGCGGTGGAAAATCAGGCGCGCATGGTCGAAGACATCGCCACCGCCGCCAGCGAGCGCAGCACGACTTCCGAGTTGGTGGCCGCCGCCATGAACCGCATCGCGGAGTTGACGCGCCAGACCAACACGATGATGCAAGACACCGCCACCAACGTCAGCTTTCTCGCTGATCTGGCGGATCAGTTGCGCGCCTCGGTCTCGACCTTTCGGCTGCCTGCCAACCTGCCGCAGCAGATCGCGCCGCCGCAGATGGGCCGACCGATGGGGGGACCACCCGACCCGCGCATGGGCGGCTATTACCCCCCACAGGGACCGATGGGCGGCGGGCCAATGGCTGGCTTGCCCATGCCCGCGC
>JACDGC010000864.1 GCA_013815535.1 Ktedonobacterales bacterium | reverse complement strand
GCCTTGCTGATAGGTCGTCCACTGGGTTGTGAACTGCGCCAGCGCCTGCGCCTCGGCAGGATTCGCCGTGGCTTGCGCCTGTTGCAATAAGGTGTTCACTTGCTGCACATCTTGCTGATATTTTTGTTGATAGGTCGCGATATCCGCAGCAGTGCGAAAATCAAGCAGCCAGGCCCCATCATCATCAGTGGCGCGCAGCCAATATTTCATCTCTTGCCCCAACGTGATCCTTCGCACACCGGACTCCGCCACATCTTGGACCGTCTGGCGCAAGGCAGCGATGCGCGCCAGGGCCAACCCAGCCACGAGCAAGGCCATGAGCAATACCAAGCCAAAACCCAAGAACAGTTTGGCCCGCACGGAAAATGTTTGCAGCAACTTCATGGTTCTGGTCCTATGCTTTCCTGTGAAATGCTGATCCCTTACAGGGTAGCCAGCATGTCGTCTTGCTACTTGCATCTATCGGCGGGAGGAGGTCAGCCTTAAGGGAGCCATCAATGTGGCACAGAGGGGCGCCAGCGCAATGGTATCTTGGTGTTGTTTGATTTTCAGCTCGCCAAAACGCCAGCCCACAGATCTTGGTATGGGCTGGCGCTGGCGGCATGGCACGTCAAGCCGCTCTTGCGCAACGGATGACGCGACCAGCGGCGGATTATTCGGGTTGGGGATGGGCAGCGAAGAGGTAGCCAACCCCGGATTTGGTGAGGATGTAGTGGGGCTGAGTAGGGTCGGCTTCCAACTTGCGCCGTAGCCGATTCACATTGACCTGCAACATATGGTGCTCGCCGGTATATTCGGCCCCCCACACATGATCGAGCAGCATATTTTGCGTCAGCACCCGCCCGGCATTTTGGGCAAGGTAAATGCACAATTGATATTCCGTCGGGGTCAGGGAGATCTCGATGTCGTCACGCGTCACTTGATGCTGGGCAAAGTCAATCTGCACCCCCCCAATGCGCAAGGGGGGCAACTCACCACTGGCCTGGGTAACCTGGCTGAGCGTGGCACGGCGCAGCACCGCACGGACGCGCGCCAACAACTCATCAACGCTGAAGGGCTTGGTCAGGTAGTCATCCGCGCCGGAATCTAAACCGTGCACTTTGTCTTGGTCATTGCCCCGCGCGGTGATGAGGATGATGGGCACCGCCGAGAACTGGCGCACCTGCTGGCAGACGGCGAAGCCATCGAGTTTGGGCATCATCACATCCAGCAGCACCGCGTCTGGTTGGGTGGAGGTAATGGCTTCCAACGCTTCCTGGCCATTGGTCGCGGTGTGGGTGGCATAGCCTTCGAGTTGCAGGTTGCGCGTGATCAATTTCAGGATCTGCGGATCATCATCCGCTACGACCAGGGTGGTTTTCCGAAGCGCCATCGATTTTTCCCTCCATAAGTGCTCTCTGCATCTATTATGGCGGTTCAGCGCGCCAGAAGCCATGCTCCGTGCACGGGTTGTGAGTTTTTTGTGAGGTTTTCTCCATCTTTGTGTGCACACCTGAGGCATTGGCGCGTTATGATCTGGTCTACAATCAACGACTCATCTCCCTGCAGGAGGCCACATTGGCTGACGAATCCACGCCATACGAGCCAGGGAACCTTGCGTCTTTCTTGGAAGACGCGCTCATGAATCTCAGCCATGAGCTGCGCACACCGCTGGCGGTGGCCAAGGGCAATACGACATCCCTCATCCGGCATGATCATCTGCTGACCCGCGAAGAACGCATCGAGATCCTGGGCGAGATCGAGACCGCGTGCGATCGCCTGGAAACCGTCATTCAGCAGACCTTGCAGACGGCGCATGTCTTGCGGGGCAGCGTCAGCTTGCAACGCGAACCCGTGAACTTGACGGCGGTGACACAGCAAGCTATCAACGCGGTCGCCCGTTATTTTGCCGACGCCCGTTCCGCTCCGGTCGAGATTCGCACCGACAACACACCGTGCATCGTCTGGGCAGACGCCGATTGGGTCGAGCGCGCGATCGTGCAACTGCTGGATAACGCTTGGCGCTATTCACCTGAGGATCGACCCATTGCCATCACCATCCATGCCAACCC
>JACDGC010000863.1 GCA_013815535.1 Ktedonobacterales bacterium | reverse complement strand
GTTCAAGCGCGATGACGCCACCCATCGAGAGGCCAATCACATGGGGACGGTCCACCTGCAAGGCCATGAGCGCGGCCCACAGTGCCGCTGCGATTTCAGGCCGCCCCAAGGGATTGGCGGGCAGATCGGATTCGCCATAGCCGGGGTAGTCCAGCGCGATGGCGCGATAGCGTTGGCTGAAATGCGCTATCTGCTCAGCCCACACGCGCTTGTCTGAGCCGACGCCATGCAAAAAAACTAGGGCGGGGCCGCTGCCCGCTGCGGTGTAGCCGATATGGCCATGGGGGGTGGCAATGCGTGGCATGAGGGCCTCCTGTGCTGCTCGGCGGTTCGTGACGGACATCCGCCCTCTTTACAACAAGAAACTCTCTTCGGCGCTGGGGAAGGTGCCAGCGATCTCGGCGAGTTCCGCGATGGCGGTGGGGATGTCGTTGCGCGCGGCGGAATCTGCAGGGGCAGCGTTCAGCGCGTTGAGCAAGCGCAGCGCCACGCCACTGAGGCGCTCGATGACGATGGGCGCGGCGGGCAGCGTGGGCGCGATGGCGATGATGCCCTCCACCCATTGGCGCATCTGCGGTTGGGCAAACGCCCCGGTGGTGTTGCCCGCGCGGCGGAGTTCCTGCCACTTGCGCCAGTTGCCATCCAATTGCCGCACCAGACTGCCGAACTGCTGCACCGCTTGCTCAGGCGCGGCCTTTTCGGGGGTCGAACGATTCGCCGCCAGGGTCAGCAGGCCGTCAGCGAGTTGGTCTTGCGCGCGGTTGACCGTCTCCATCGTCCCCGCGACAGCTTGCGAGATGCCCGTGAGCGAGTCGAGCACCTGCACCTGGGTGTGATTGGCCGACGCGACGGATTCCGTGACGGCCTGGGTGATGCCTTGCAGCGTGCCGAGCATCTGTGACTGCCCGGCACGGGCGGCATCAGCGCTGCCCTCGAGCGCATGGGTGAGGTCGCCAAGTTGATTGACCATCTGGCTGTGCGATTGCTGCAACAGCTTCATCGTGCCACCCAGCGCCTGCGCGATGCCATCCAATCGCGCGAAGAGCGCGTCGCTTTGTTGTTGATGGGCGACCTCACTTCCGGCCAGCGCGGCGAAGTCGAGCACATCGGTGCCCTGATATTGCACGGCCACGTTATCGCCCGTGTAGCGCACCGTCACGTGATATTGCTGCTGCAACGCGGGGTGCTGGGCGATCTCGCTGAAGCTGCCCCAGGCGGCAACGAGGCGCTGGCGGGGGGCCAGCGTTGGCGTCGGCGCGGTCATGAAGGCCGCCCAGGCGCGCCCGCCGATGAGGTCGCGCGATGGGGCGGCCTCCCAGGCCAAGGTAATGTTGTGGGCAACCGATTGGCCGAGATTTTCCATCACCAGCCGCACCACGTGGTCCTGCACCTCCAGCGAGAGGACGACATAGGGGGCGAGTTGCGCGTCGCGGGTGGCGCGCAACTCAGCCATCATCCCCTGCGACACCGCCGCCGCTTGCACGGCGGCCTGCGCCAGATCCTGCGTGACGCGTGCCACGGCGTGGGTCGTGCCCGCGATCTCGCCCGTCTTGCGCGTCAGATAGAGCATGTAGGTAAAGGCGGCAACGAAGAGGATCATGTAGCCGATGTGTTGATCGACGGGGGTAAAAAGCAGCAGGGCGATGGCCCCTAGCGCCACCAAGATGACCAACGCCACGACCCAACCGTCGCGCGCGACCTTGGCGGGGGAAAGGGAATGAGCCGACATGGGGGGATTCTCCAACCGCAAACCGAAATGGGGCAGGCGGTCACTCGATGGTCGCCGCTTCGCCACGGACGATCATACCAAGCACGAACGAATTGTCAAGAGATCCACCCCATTCGTGCGTGATATCATCAAGAAGACTACCGCCCAGCGCGAAAGGGAGCGAGCAACATGACCACGGCGCTCATCACTGGCGACATCTTCTATGAACACGAAACCCCAGAATGGCACCCCGAAAGCCCGGATCGGTTGCGCGCCATCATGCGCGTGCTGGCGGAACAAGGGATCTTGGATCATCCCAATCTGCGCCAGTTCGCGCCGCGCCCAGCG
>JACDGC010000099.1 GCA_013815535.1 Ktedonobacterales bacterium | reverse complement strand
CCCCTGGCCGATGTCTATCGTGTCATGACGAACCCCGACGAACAACGGCATTGGTGGCCATCGATGCAGGTCGCCCACACCGCCGCCCGCCCCGATCATCAGCCTGGGGGCACCGTCGTCTATCACGTGCAACAGGCTAGCAGCGTTGCACGCTTCGTGCGCCCGTTCGTCATCACCTCCGTTACGGAAGATGTGGAGCCAGAACGCCGGACGCGCTCGGTCGTCTCGGGCGACCTCATCGGCGTGCTCGAAACGCTATTCGCGGCGCGCCCTGATGGGGGCACGCAGATTCGCTACCATTGGTATGTGCGGGTGCGCAATCCGCTCTTCAATCTGGCGGGCTTTTTTGCCGCCCCGATGTTTCGCGCCAGCCACGACCACGTGATGGACGAGGGCGAGGCTGGGCTGAATCGCTATATGCGCGCACAGATCGGGGTACGAGCCGGGGCATAGCATGGCGGCTTAGCCGCCCGCATCCGGCGGTGGGGGCTGCTTGCCCAGCGGGGGCACGGTGGCACAGTCGAGGCCCGTGGGCTTCACGCCAGCGCCATAGATGCGGGTAAACTCCGCTTCATATTGCTGGGCCACCGCAGCGTTGTCGATGATCAACACATTATCGTCGTTGGCCTGATCCGCCGTCTGGGTGAAGTTGAACGAGCCAGTGATGACGAGGTGGTCATCGATGATGATGACCTTGTGGTGCATCGTGTATTTGTTGCCATCCGTTTCCACCGCGACCTTCGCGCAAAAGAGCGCGGGCAGAGCACCCTGCGATGCGCCACGGTTTTCGATGACGCCTTGCACCGTCACGCCCGCTTTTTCGCGCGCGATCATCGCGTTGCCCAAATCCGCTTGGGTGTAGGTGAAGGCCATGAACTTGATCGACTTCTTGGCACCATTCACCTGTGCGACCAGCTTCGCGATCACTCTATCGGAAGGCGAGAAGTAATTTTGCACGGCGACACCAGCGGGATTGAGCGTGGTGGTTGCCGCGCCCACTTTGGCCTTGGTGCCGAAATGCTTATCAACAAAGAGTTCGGTAAACTTGCCCGCATAGTTCTTGATGAGCGTGCCGTCAGTGATCTCCAGCAGGTTATTGTTGTTGCGAAAGGTGTCGTTGTAGGACATATTCCACGATCCCATAAAGAGCGTGGTGCCATCGATGATGATGAGCTTATCGTGCATCAGCCCATTCGAGCGCCCGCCATCCACCACGGGAATCTTCGCCGCGCCAAGCACCGTCAGCGCGTTGAAATCGCTCTTGAGCCCATTCGTGGCGGTCGCTTGGAGCGTCTGTGAGCCATTCGTTTCATCGGTGACGACGCGCACCACCACACCGCGCCCCTTCGCCGCCACCAGCGCATTGACCACGCTGGGCAGATTCAGGTCAAATGAGGTGAGGTCGATGCTCTTTTTCGCGCCGTTCAATTTGGGGACCACATAGCGGTCGATGCCATTGCTCTGCTGATCTGGCGGATTCGGGTTAGTGAAATAGACCTTGAGCCACGCGGGATCGCCTGTGGTAGTCGCCCCAGCATTACGCGTGATGAGGCCCAACACGAGCACCACCACGGCGGCAACGCTCACCGCGACGATCAGGTTACGGCGCTGGGTGGCCGTTTGCCGACCCAGCCAGGCCATGAGGTTATCCATGATTCGCTTCCCCCTGTGGCGCTGGACCAGCGGCGGTGGCCAGCAGCACTTGCAGCACTGCCTGTGGCGCAAGTGGCACGATGCGCGCGGCGAGCGGCGCGAGGTCGGCCTCGCGCACACGATTCGGCTGCCCGAAGGCGAGGGCATAGCGCGCGAAGAAGCCGCGCAGATCCCCGATCAACAGCGTGGGGGGGCGCTCCGCGTAGGTGCCGCCGATGCTGCCCAGCGCGCGCATGACCGCCATGAGTTGATTGAGCTTATAACCAGCGCTCGCCTCGTCACGGCTGCCCAGCACCAGCACATCCAGTTGTGCCACCCCCCAATCAATCACCCATTGAGCGTCGGCATCCGTCAGGTCGCTGGTGAGGTTCTCCGTCTCGGTGATGCGCGCGACGGCGACGGATCTATCCATCACGGAGGCCCTCCTCGGCGGCTGGGGGCCGCATGATGCTGCTTGCAGTTGGGCTGCTGCTTCGATTATGGCATACCTGGGCAAGGGCGACAAAACGAATGCCAGAGCAGGCAGGATAACGACTCCCACGTTGCTCTGGCATCCGCTGATGGCGTGCCCTATTATCCCTGCGGTGGGAAGAGGTCGCGCGTCAAGTCGTCTTGCGCGGTGGGGCCAATGGCAGCCAGCGTGAGCGTCTGCGTGGGGGGGAAGCGTTTCAGCAGCCCCAGCAGTTGCTCGGTCGTCACGGCATCAATGCTGGCGCGCACATCGCTGATGGGGATGACCCGCCGCTCGTACCACCACGAGCGCAACAGGCTATTCACGCGTGAGACGGCGGTTTCAGCACCCATCACCACTTCGCTTTTCACCTGCACCTTGGCGCGGTCCAATTCATCCTGGCTCAGACCATCGGCCCCCAATTTGGCCAACTCGCTGAGAATGACGGAGGCGGTTTCATGGGCCTTCTCTGGCTGCGTGCCAGCGTAGACGAACACGGCCCCGGTGTCGCGCGACGGGTTGGGATAGGCCGACACGGCATAGACCAGGCCGCGCTTCTCGCGCACCTCTGAAAACAAACGCGAGGTCATTCCGCCGCCAAAAGCTTCGATCAGCAGGATGTTGGCATAATAATCCGGATCACCAAACGCAACCGAGGGATAGCCGAAATAGATGTGCTCCTGCTCGCCAGGGGTCTGCTCGACCGCGATGGTGGCCTGGGGGATCGGCTTATCGGAGTATGGCGGTGCCGCCCCGGTTGCCCAATCGCCAAAGAGCGCCGTCACTTTCTCGACGACATGCTCCCACTCGAAATTGCCCGCAATGACGAAGACCGCTTTATCAGCGCGATAGTGCGCGTCATAAAACGCTTTCAGATCGTCGATCGTGAGGGCGCTCACCGTTTCAACGGTGCCCAGCGCGGACCGCCCCATATGTGAGCCTTGGTAAAAGGTCCGCGTGATCAATTCGCCCACACGGCGCATCGGCTCGTCATCACGCCGCTTGATGGCTTGAATGAGCGGCGGGCGCAGTTGCTCGAATTCTTTTTTGGGGAAGGTGGGATGCAGGATGAGATCAGCCCAGAGATCCAACGCCTGATCCAGGCGGGTGTGCACGACCTGGGCACCATAACGCGCTGTTTCGTAGCCCGTGCCACCGATGCGCCGCGCCCCCAGCAGTTCAATCGCATCAGTGATTTGGCGTGGGTTACGCGTCGGGGTTCCTTGGAACAACATATCTTCGAGCAGTTGGCACAGGCCCAATTGCTCATCCGCCTCATTCGCAGAACCAGCGCCGACCTGCATGGCAAAGGCCGCCGAGCCGAGACTGGGCATCTGCTGGCCCAGCATCTCTAGGCCATTCGGCAAGCGGTGGTAATAAAAAGGGGGCTTCAAGTCGGGTGCGGGGGTGGTAGGCGCGGTCATAAAGAGGGGTCGTCCTTTCTGGAACGCGGGCAATCTTGGCTATCTTCTTTAGAGTATTATAGCGCACAAAGCGCCGCTAGGGGCGAATGGCGGCAGAAGCGAACTGCAGTTGACAAGCGGGCCAGCGCGACGCCCACGCAAAAACGACGCGCACGGCATCGTTTGCGTCTGAAAGAAGAGAAAGGAGAGTCTGCTACCGAGGCCCTAGGCGCACTCGACCAGTGCGCCATCACCCACGAGTTCTTGCACTTTGCGCAGACGTTGCTCGGCAAGCTCGACATTTTCGAGCGCTTGCGCGAGGATGCGCGCTTCGAGCGTCGCCCAAGACTCCGCGATTTCGGGATCGATGGGTCCCACTAATTCGAGCGCGCGCACGAGTTTTTGGTCGGTTTCCTGCATAGGCATGGTTGTCGTCACCTCTCGAAATCCTTACCCTGAAGAGTTTCGTGCATGATGGATGAGCTTGAACCAATCTATCGTTACACGGGAATCCCCGCGATTGCGCGTGCCCTTGCCGCTGAGAAAGAGCGCGGCTCCTCGCATGTAGATACGAGACACCTCAGCAAAAGTAACGGCGTCGCGACCCCAGCGGCGTTGACGCCCCCCGTTCGGATATTCCAGTGTTTCCTCCGCACATTCCCCGCCAGTTCATGTGCCACCGTCGACGCTAGTGGCTGGGGCCACCCGAACCCGGCACCACTTGGATCACGATATTCATCGAAGGGTGAATCTGACAGGTGATGTTGTAAGTGCCGGGAGTGTCGAAAACATATGTCTTGACCGTCCCCAACGCAAAATCTACGCCGTTTGGGTCGTTGAGTTCGGCTGGCGCGCCATCTTCTTGGGCATAATTGCCATCCTGCCCAGTCGAAAGGCGATGCGGACCTCCGCTGCCAGCGGGATCGGTAAAAGTGAATGATTGCCCTGCCTTGAGTGTGATGTTCGTATTGCCAACGAAACTCGCGCCAGCCATCGAAATCATCGCCTGCCCGCCCGTCTTCAAGTGAATGCACCCCGACATGACCACAAGCACACCCAGGAAGCAGACAACACTGAACTTCTTCATCTGAGAGACTGGTCCTTTCTGTTGACCTTGTGCCAGCACGCATTGTGACACACAATTATCATACCAGAAAATGCGTGTGATCCTCGCTCAGGGTGGCACCGCTCCATGGCTAGCTGACGGTGATCGTGATGAGCATCGCTGGGTGCACTGTGCAGGTGACGGTGTAGGTGCCGGGCGTGTCGAAGGTAACCTCCGTTTTTGCACCGCCAGTGATAAGCACTCCCGTCGCGTTGTTGAGGTCAGCGGGTGCCCCCTTAGTGCTCACCCACTTGCCATCTTGCCCTACAACCAGGATGTGTGTCACAGCACTGTCGTTGATAAATTTGATCTTACTCCCGACCTTCACCTTGGCCGAGGTGCTGGCAAAAGCCGCCCCCTGCATGTGGGCTTGGTCAAGCGGCAAAAACTTGATGCGGCTACAGCCGGTGGTCCAGAGCATCAGCACGGCCACGAGCACGATGCCAAAACGTTTCATGAGCGCTATCCTTACACATGGGCAGGGGGCGCAGCCACCCAACCCCTATCGTTATTGCGAGGTAGTGATGATGAGACCTATCTTGCAAGGTTCCATAGTACAGTATACCGACAGATGCGCCAATCTTCTAGAGGATGGGACTTGATTCCGTGTCAGGAATCCCCCGGAAGATATCTAGCGGTGTTTTCCCGACACTCCAGCAACTGTCCGGTCTTGTCCGGGCAGTTGCGACAAATTGGCGCTTTTCGGCCGTGATTTGCTATAATCCCCCTAGTCACTTTTTGCAACTGGCCACACGCGACAGATGTGGCTGAGGAGTCACCGCCAGCATGATCTTTCCATCCGAAGGAACGCCATTCGCCGCGCTGCACGGGAGCAGCGAGGGGCGGTGGCCACGCATCTGCGAATTAGCCACGGCAGTGCCGCAACAGTTGGCGCTGCTGAGCATGCACACATCGCCCCTGGCCCAACCGGGCCGTAGCCGCGACGCGGGCGGCATGAACGTCTACATCCACGCGCTCGCTCAAGCCCTCGGTAAGCGTGGCAACACAGTTGACATCTTCACTCGCTGGACTGATCCGACCCTCCCCCAAATCATCGCGCTCGCACCACGCGTTCGCCTCATCCATATCGCTGCTGGCCCCGTCGCCACCGTGCCCAAAGATCACCTCTTGCCCCTCACCGCCGACTTCGCACGCGGCATCGCCGGATTCGTTGGCGAGGCACACTACACTGCCATCCATAGCCATTATTGGCTGTCAGGGGTGGCCGGGCTGACGCTGGCCCACCAATGGCAGGTGCCCCACCTGGCCATGTTTCACACGCTGGCACGCGTCAAAGAGCATGCCCAGCCGGGCGTTGCCGAGCCTCCCCTGCGCGGCGCATGGGAAGAACGCATCATGTGGGGCAGCGATGGCGTGGTCGTGGCTACCCCCGACGAGCGCACCCAGATCGCACGCTTCTATGGCGCACCACCCGAGCGACTGCACGTCATCCCTTGTGGCGTCGATATGACCCGCTTCACGCCGGGTGATCGCGCGCGGGCACGCACCCAACTGGCCGACAGGTTGCACCTGGGAACGGGGCCGGTGCTCCTGGCCGTGGGACGACTCGATCCCTTGAAGGGAGCCGATCTGCTGGTGCAGATGCTGCCGCAACTGACAGCGGGTGCCCATCTGGTGCTGCTGGGTGGTGATGAAACCGACGCCGAGCGCGCTCACCTGCGGGCCCGCGCCACGGAGCTTGGCGCCGCCACACGCATCCGTTTCGTGGATGCTGCCCCCCAGGACCAATTGCCCGCGTATTATCGGGCCGCTGACCTGCTGGTGGTCGCCTCGCATTACGAGAGCTTTGGCATGGTCGCGGTGGAGGCATTGGCCTGTGGCACCCCCGTCGTGGCAGCACGGGTGGGTGGTTTGCCCTACATCGTGCAGGATGGCCGCAACGGCGCATTGGTGCCCCAGCGCACCCCCGCAGCTTTCGCGCACACGCTGAATGCGTTGCTGGCCGATCCGCAAGGGCTGGCGAGCCTCGCTGGGCGCGCACGGGCCTCGGTGGTGCGCTTCGGCTGGGCGAATGTCGCCGCCAAGGTGAACGCGCTCAAATGCTCAATGGCAAAGCCCGCCTTCCCTGAATCGGCGTTGGCTGAGTAAGAAGCTCGACAGGACTTCTGCCTGGCAATGGTCCTATGATGTTTGACAGGATGCTTCTGCGCGGGTACGCTAGTGAGGACGAGGATTGTGTAGCGCAGCCGCGCCCGAATGAACAGGAGGCTCTCTCGCATGGCTACTAAGAAGCAAGCGCCCCACCACAAAGAAAACATCGTAGCAGATGGCCACAAGCTCGCGCGCGGCGTGCGCAAAGTCGACAGCACCGTGTATATGGGCGAGGTCATCGCCAGCGGCAACCCGAAACGCATCGAACGCTATTTCCTCCGCAAGCTCGCCTACAAACTCTTTGGCAAATTCATGGGCAAGACACTGAATAAAATCTAGCGGCGACCACCACAGCCATCAGACGGCATCGCATGCCACGGCCAATGGCACCGTCTCGCGTCATATGTGAGAGGGTGCCATTGGCCGTGTTGAGTGTGGCGCAAAATACGCAGTGACACGATCTTGTGGTCGGCTTTAGTCCACTGTGACAAAGACACCCTCCCCTGCTTCATGTTTGGTCCCTAATCTGCTTAACCACACCGTATATCTTGCTGGTTCCCAGCAAGCATCCCCCATCCAACCTATACGCTTTAAGGAGACGACCATGTCGCGTTCGGTATCAAAAATGGTGGTGGGCGTCGCTGTGAGCGTCGCCACTGGTGGCCTCATCGGCTGGTTGGCGTTGCGAGCCGTGCGGGCGCGTTTCGCGAGCCGTGCCGCGTCGCCAAAGCGCACCCACGGCGCAGGTAGCCCAGCCGAGACAACAACGATGACGAATGACATCGCCGACCTCGTGCCTGAGCATGTCTTCACCGATGAAGAACCCACGGCGTTGGAAGCCGCACTGCGCGATGCCCTGACAGCCGAAGAAGCCGCAGCGAGCGATGTCGCCCCCGACGAAACGACCTGGATCGGCAACACGCGCACCCTCGTCTTGCACCGTGCGGATAGCTCGTTCCTGCCTTCTGAAGAACACCGCCAATATTTCCAATCCGAAGATGACGCCATCGCAGCGGGCTATCGACGCGCCGCGAACGAGTGAGCCAGGGTCACAGGCTGCCACAGGGGCAATGTTGCGTGAGCACTGCCCCTGTGGCATGCTGGCACGTTCTGCGGCTGAATCACTGGACCAGACGAACTGGCATTGCACTTGCATATTAAGTAAAACATGCGAGGACGACGGTGTCCTCTCGTTAAAAAAGCGCACTCATCCTGCGCACACCGCATTTGGAGGCAACCTTCATGAATCCTAACGAGCAAGATAAAACGCTGGGCGATCATGGCCGCGACCACGAAGGCAAAGGCATCGCCGACCAAATCGGCGGCAAGATCCAAGAAGGCATCGGCAAACTGACCGGCGACAAGGGCAAAGAGGCTGAAGGCAAGGGCCATCAGGCACAAGGCAGCCTGGAGCGCAAAGCTGGCGACGCCGAGCAGAAGATCGACGACGTGATCCACAACTAACGCGCCACCATACGAGCAATGCCCCCTCTTGTCGTTGAAAAGAGGGGGCATTGTTATGCCCAAGCTATGGCAATTGGGCGAAGTCTTCTTCCCCCACATACTCGCGCCAAAGTTCGGCGGTGAGTTGGGCGGGGTCGCGCCGCACCCCATAGTGCGCGAAGTAGTCGCACACGCGCGTGATGTCGCGCCGCAAGATGAACGCGGCGTTCGGATTTTCTGCTGCCGCAGTTACCTGCGGAAAATCGATCAAGGTGACCTCGCCTTCCCAATAGAGGATGTTATAAGCCGAAAGGTCGCCATGGATGTAGCCGATGCCAAGCAGCAGCGCGATGTTACGCAACACTTCATCAAAGAGGCGCGGCGCTTCATCGTCATCCAAGGTAATCTCGCTCAAGGTCGGGGCAGCACGGCTGCCATCGCCACGATACCCCATCAAGATGGCATTCTCGCCCGCAGCGATGGGCTGCGGCACGTTGGCCCCCGCAGCGAAAAGGGTTTGCAGCGTCACGAATTCATACATCAGCCACGAGGTATGCGACGCCTGCATCCCAAACTCGGTCTTCTTGCCAATGGCGCGCATCAGGCGGTGGTCGGTCTTTTTCGCCGCGCTGCCCGCCGAGGTGAGGATGGCCCGCCCCTCACGATACATGGCATCATTGCGCAGATTGCGAAACATGCGTGGGCGATAGACCTTCGCGGCCAACCACTCGACACCCATATGCGGCGCGGCGGCACAGCGATAGACGCTGGCTTCTTTGCCACCCTTTACCTGTGCCAAAACATCGGTGATGTATTGCTGCGTGAAGAAGTCACGCAGGGATGACTTCAACCACACTTCCTCATAGCGGGCGGGCTGATAGGTCATCGTCACCGACCCCAACACCTGCTCGCCCTCGGAATATTCGGTCAACTTGCGGCGCGGTGGCGCTTTGCGGGCGCGAGCCGCTCGGGGCGTGTAGTCGCTGGCGGCGTCATCGTCGAAAAGATCGTGCGTAAATGCGGAATGCGACAAAGCGGGTGTCTTCCTTTTTTTCGCTGGTGTGAAACAACCTGGCACACAGGCCAAGCATTCAGCCGTGGCGTTGCCAGAAAGCGGGAAGACGGTATTTGCGCGGGAAAATGGGCCAGTCAGTGGGCCATCAGGCCTGCCGCGCCGTAGGAAAGCACGGGGCGGGCATCAGGCGGGCTGGCACTCCCAACGCTTGCTGAAGGTGCGCACAAAAATACCGTGAACCATCCGATTTCTGGCCCACGGCAACGCATGAAGCGGCGCGCTAAAGTTGAGGCGCGCGGCAATAGGCACGTGGGCATGCAAAAGCAGTGGTCATAATACACGTGCCTCCCTTCTGGTGGTAACCCGCGCTGGGGGTAGTGGTTATGTGCCCCAGTATACCAGGGCGCTGACGGAATGTCAAGGCTGGCCCCATCGATCAGGCGAGCGACGCGGTGGTGGCATCCGTGGGAAACGGTGGCACATCACTCACCTGTTGCATGGCGGCAACGAGAGCGACATCAAGCAGATCGACATTCAGAGGCTTCTTGACCACCGCGATGTGCTGCGCGACGAATTCGTCGCGGACTGTAGGTGGC
>JACDGC010000862.1 GCA_013815535.1 Ktedonobacterales bacterium | reverse complement strand
GTGTTGCCCGCGCTCATGGCGGGATACATCCCGACGGTGGCCGCGTTGTCGGCGAGCGTCGCCGACGCGGGGGCCGACCATGGCTGCGGCGCGACGGTTTGGTCGGGCATGTGTGTGGGCAGTCGTGGCGGTGTGGGGGGCGGCACGGCCATGGCCGCCGCGCTGGGGGCGGTTGCGGCGGTGCGCAAGGCGATGCCCAATTGTTGGGCAAAATCTTCTACACGCGAATAGCGCTGATTGGGATTTTTCGCCAGGGCGCGAACAAACACAGCATTGACCGCATCGGGCAACTGGGGATTGAGCGCCGTCGCGGGTGGTGGTGGCACCGCTTGATGCTGGTGCAACAACTCCGCGATGCTGCCGCTGAAGAGGGGTGACCCCGTCAGCAATTGGAAGGCGACGCCCGCCAGCGCGTATTGGTCCGACGCTGGGACGGCGGCCTCCGCGAATTGCTCAGGGGCCGCGTAAAGGGGCGTGCCCGAGGCGGGCGTGCCAGGGCTGGTGAGGCTGACCGAGCGTGCCAAGCCGAAATCCGCCAGCAGCAGGTGGGGCTGCGGTGCACCTTTGGGGTCGCTGGGCGCACCCAGCAGGCGCATCAGCATATTGTGGGGTTTCACGTCCAGGTGCATCACTTCGCGGTCGTGGGCATATTGCAATGCCGCCGCTGCCTGGCTGATGATGGTGGCAGCCAGGACGGGCACCATCGGCAAGGTGAAGCCGGGCGTGGTGCGCGCCGCCAAGAGGTCCGCCAGCGAGCCTGTGGGGACGTATTGCATCACCAGATAGGGTCGTCCCCCCACCTCGCCAAAGTCGTAGATCGGCAAGATGTGTGGATGCTCCAGCGCGGCGACGGCGCGGGCCTCTTGCAGAAAGGTCGCGGTGGAGTTATCCACGAACGTCGCCCCCAGATCGGGCCGGATGACCTTCACTGCGACCTGGCGGCCTAGGTCGGGCTGATTCGCCAGATAGATGTCGCCCATGCCCCCGCTCCGCAAGTGGCGGATGATGACGCACGATCCCAGGCGCTGGCCCGTCAAATCTTCCATTGCAACTGCTCCTTCGTGGGGGCACATCGCCCAGTCACAGAATCTATCGCGCGAATCTGCACTTCATCAAACGCGCCCGCACGGCGTTTTGCTGGCATTTTGGGCCAGGCGAACGGGCGTATGCCCCAGCATAACACATCTTTTTCGCTTGCTGCTGGGCCAGCCGTCATACCAGAGAGGGCCGCAATTGCGCTATAATAGAGAATGCAGGAAGGCGCGACACGTCATCAGCGCCGGAGGACAGGTCATGGCGGCTCTCTCAGATGCTCATCCCCGTGCGCGCAGGCAGCCTATGCGCCATTTCGTTGTGCGCTTGCTGCGTGTGTCACTCTTCTATAAAGTGCTCATCGCGAATTCGTTGCTGGTGACCTTGGGGGCCTTTGCGGGCACCGCCATCACCTTGCGCTTTGAGCGACATTACGAAACCGCTGGCGCGTGGCTGGCGGTGCCCTTCACCATCGTCGGCGTGGCACTAACCATCACGCTCAATACGTTGCTGTTGCACACGGCCATGCGTCCCCTCCGCGACCTGCAAGGCACGGTGGAGGCCCTGGAAGGGGGCGACTTCGCGGCGCGTGTGCCCGCTTCGCCGCTGGCCGATCAGAATCTGGCCAGCATCTCAGAGACGTTGAATGAGATGCTCGATCACGTGCAGCGGTACCAAGAACGGGTCGAAGACCTGTCGGCCAGCGTGATTCGCGCGCAAGAAGACGAACGCGCCCGCATCGCCCGCGAACTGCACGACCAGATCGGCCAAGCGCTGACGCTGCTGCTGGTGCGGCTCAAGATCATTGAGGCACAGCCAAATGCCACCACCGTGCGCGACGAACTGCGCGATTTGCGTGCCGCCGTGGCCGACACGATCGATCAGGTGCGGCGGCTGGCGCTGGCACTCCGCCCGCCCGCGTTGGACCAACTGGGCCTCATCCCCGCGCTGCGGACGCTGGCCCGTGACTTCGCCGACCAGACGCGCATCACCGTTACCACGGATCTGCCCGAGGGGCCGTTAGCG
>JACDGC010000861.1 GCA_013815535.1 Ktedonobacterales bacterium | reverse complement strand
ACATCACCCTCACCACCACCAGCCTCGCCTGTGGCGCGGTGACGACGATCAGGGTGGGCAACAGCGGCGGGCGGGCATTCAATTACACGGCCACGGCGGGCGGCGCGACGACCGTCCTGACGGGTGGCAGCGGCACCGTGTCGCCCGGGGGCAACGCGACTCTGACCGCCTCCACGTTGCCCCTCGGCAAGGGCACCATTACCCTCGCGGCCTCGGGCGCGGACAACAGCCCCAAGGTCATTTCGGCAAGTTGCTAAGGAGCGAGACACGCAGATGCGTTATCTGAATCTCAGCGTGCAGGAAAGCACGGACGGACAGGCATGGCAGACGGTCCCCTATATCGTGAGTGACCCCGTCCACTACCCCGATTACTGGCTGGGGTTTACCGTCACGGCCACTTTTGCCCCTGGCACCACCGACATTCGGATTAGTTGGTCCGACCTGGCGGTGCCCCTCTACAATGACCCGTGGGCGAGTCAATGGCTTGGACTGAAAGTAGGTCGCTCATGAAAGCATATCCCATCGTTCCCCGCCACGCCATCATTTCACGCCGCACCACCTTGTATCAAGTGATCGCGCAGACCAAGACGCATCGGCTGTTTGATCTACGTCTCATCGACCCCGACGAGGCGGCACGTGGGGTGAATGGCTTGCGGGAGCGCGGCTTCATGAAAGGGAATCGCGCTTGTGGACGGTTCTTCGCCGTCATTGACGACGCTTTTTACAAATCCCTCGACTTTGCGATGCTGTACAAGACCGTGACCAATGCCCATAGCTGGATCGTCGCGGCGCGTTGGATCGTGTGGCCTGTGCCCTGCTGGGACATCGATGATCACAGCCCGACCGCCCTTGATTGGACGGCGCATGATTCCCCCGACGATCTGCAATTCCGCGCCATCATTGAGGCGTATCGCACACGGGTGATCGACGCGGTGCTTTAAGCGCCTCATTGGTACATTCGGGCGAGTGACACCTCTGTAGGCTGGCTTTTTCTTGGATATCTGCTATAATAGTCAGAGACACAAGCAACAGCCAGCCGAGAAACGAGGTTCCCCATGCCCGCCCTCTACGAGCAATTTCTGGACGTGCCCCCGCCGCAGCGGTTCCTCAGCACCATAGATGCGTATATGGAATACATCAAGCAGACCAACATCGACTTTTCGTGGCGGCGCTTGGCGGCGGAGGTGGGGGCATCTCATGGCTATATCCCTGGACTCCGCAAGCGTATCACCGATAATGGGCGACTTGGGGGCAAACGCCCCATCGACCACCGTGTCATTGCGTTGTTTGTCGAAGGGCTGAATGCCCAAGTTCCCGGCAATCAACGCTGGTCCATCGAAGATGCGTATGCCGCGTTGGGGATCACTGTCGCCAAGACCCATATCCGGCCACGTTCGGGTGAGGTCCACGAAACGGTGGCGGGGCGCACCATTGCTGACACGTTCGAGCGCACCTTGACCGTTTTGTCCCTGCCCCTCATGCGAATGGAATTGATGAGCGAACGGGGCATTGCCGCCGCCACGGCCAATAAGCGGATGCTCAACTTCCAAAATAACATGCGCTTGGTCGAAGACGCCATTCCAGGGTATGCCCCGCAGCGGCCAGGGGAATGGGCGTTGATTCAATCCCCCGACGCCTCGGTGCCGGAGGGCGTGTGGGCGATGGTGCGTGATGGGGCGACCGTCACCGCGAAACCTCGCCACACGGTCGAGGAGGGGGAACAGGTCATTGCGTGGGTGCTGGGCACGCTACGCATCGCCCAAGACTGATCCAACGCTGATCCAACACCGATCTTTTTGCTGCGTGACCATGCGGTATGCTACCCGCCCCATACCGCACTAACCCACATCTCACGGCTATGTGCGATACTGTGCGGGAACGGTTTATGAGAACCTGATTCCCATTACACCGAATATCGTCAGCCGCCCCACTGGTTGGGCGGCTACTCAGGTTTGTAGGAGATGGCTTCGATGGCGACGCAGGATCCTTTTAGTGCCCGCAAGACGCTGGAAACGGCGCGTGGGCCAGTGACGTATTACGATCTGGCGGTGTTGGAAGG
>JACDGC010000860.1 GCA_013815535.1 Ktedonobacterales bacterium | reverse complement strand
GTCGTCGCCAGCTCTAGCCCCTACTTCAGCGAAGAAGATGTGAAGCTGAGCAACACCGCGCCGATCACGGCGCTGACGGCCACCATCACCGTGCAGAAAACCACGGGGGTTTCGTACAACGGCCAATATGTCACCTTTGGCGGAGTGTCGATGACGCACACCGACACTGGCAGCACGCTCGTCTATACCGCCACGTTGAACGCAGGGCAGACCATCGCGCCCAGCACGAATCTGCTCGTGGCGGCGCAGTTTGGCGGCAACGGCACCGCCCACGCGACCACGGGCGACACGTGGGTGCTTACCACCACCAGCGGCGGGGTGTCCAGCACCAAGACTGGCCATTTCTAGCATCTTTTGGCAATGTTGGTCCTGATCTCGGCAGGCGGCACGGCGCAGGAGCACCACGACCGCCCGCTGGGTGAGGATAGATGATCTGGCGTTGTTGCGGTGGTGCGGCACTCCTGCGCAAGCATAGGGAACCGTGCACCACCAGACCGAGGCACTTGATGAGCCAAGCGCCTCAATTGCACCCGAAGGAGGGGCATATGCGTGCTATGATAGCGGGCAAGCTGCGATATCTGCTGTCTCAGCGGAGGCCGCGCGCGTTGATTCTGTTGGCCAGTGCGTTCATTCTGGTCTTTGGGGCGTTTTTCGTCACCGTGCGGCAAACCCACGCCGCGTCGTATTGTCAGGTATCCTACACCATCTCGAATCAATGGCAAGGTGGCTTTGGTGTGCAGGGGATCTCCATCCAAAACACCGGAACGGCAGCTTGGACGAGTTGGTCGCTGACCTTCACCTTCCCCGCCGCTGGCCAAGCCGTGACGCAGGGATGGAATGGCAATTTCACCCAGTCCGGCCAGAACGTCACCGTGACGAATCTGAGCTATAATGGTGCCGTGGCGGTCAACGCCGCACCGAATCCTTTGCCGGGCTTCAATGGCGCGTGGACGACCAGCAACCCTGTTCCCACGAATTTTGCCGTGAATGGCAACGTTTGCAACGGCAGCGGCCCGCCGCCCACCCCAACCACCGCGCCGACCTCGACGCCGATCACGGGGCCAACTGCGACACCCACCAAGGTGCCGACTGCGACCCCCATTCCCACCGTGGGGCCAACTCCGTTGCCCGGCACCCATGTCGACAATCCCTATGTCGGTGCCAAGGGCTACATCAACCCTGACTGGGCTGCTGAAGTCCGGGCGGGCGCCACTGCCACTGGCGGCACCTTGGGGGCGAAGGAAGCCCTGGTCGCCAACTACTCGACCGCCGTTTGGCTCGACAGCATGGCGGCGATCAGTGGCACCAATGGTTATCCGCGCAGCCTGGTGGGGCACCTGGATGCCGCCGTTGCACAAAGCACAGGCGGTCAACCAGTCGTGATCCAAATCGTCATCTACGATCTGCCAGGCCGAGACTGCGCGGCGTTGGCCTCGAATGGCGAGATCCCCAACACCGCCGCTGGGCTCAGCACCTACGAGCACTCCTATATCGACCCCATCGCGGCGGCCATCAATCAGGCGAAGTATAGCAACCTCCGCGTCGTGGCGATCATCGAGCCAGATTCACTGCCGAATCTGGTGACAAACCTCGGCATCGCTGGTTGCGCCACCGCGAACTCGAATGGCAATTACGTGCAGGGCGTCCAGTACGCGCTGAATAAACTGCACGCGATCTCGAATGTCTACAGTTACATCGATATTGGCCATGATGGCTGGCTCGGCTGGAGCAGCAATTTCAACCCCTCTGTGACCCTCATCGCGAATACCGTCAAAGGCACCACTGCTGGGGTAAATAGCATCGACGGGTTCATCAGCGACACGGCGAACTACACGCCCGTCACGGAACCCCTCATGACCGCCAATCAGACGGTCGGTGGCAATCCGGTGCGCTCTGAGACGCCATTCTATCAATGGAATGTCTACATCGATGAGCAGACCTATGACATCGACTGGCGCAACGCGATGATCAGCGCCGGGTTCCCCAGCACCATCGGCATGTTGATCGATACATCCCGTGATGGCTGGGGCGGCCCCGCGCGGCCAACCGTCGCCAGCAC
>JACDGC010000859.1 GCA_013815535.1 Ktedonobacterales bacterium | reverse complement strand
ATGGAGACGGAATATCTCATCCACGCAGCACTTGATGCGGTGATGCAAGGCCGCACCTCGTTCGTTGTCGCCTCGCGCCTGCGCACGGTGAAGCACGCCGACCAAATCGTGATATTGGAGCACGGGCGCATCATCGAACGGGGCACGCATGCGGAACTGCTGGCACACGGCGGCGAATATGCCAAGCTCTATGATCTGCAATTGCGCGAACAAGAGGAATGGGAGGCGACGCTGGACGTCACCTCGGCACCCATGCTGGAAAGCACCGCTCCGGCGGAATGAGGACGACGATGAAAGCGACCACCACGGACAATTACGCGAACTATCGTCGCCAGCATGTCTGGTTGGAAAACAGCCTGGCAGCGGCAGACGAAGAGGAGTCGGGCAACTTTAGCATCGCCCTGCTGAGGCGCTTCTTCCCCTATCTGCGACGCTATCGCAGCCAGGTGATCTGGAGCGCGATCTTCATGGTGATTTTCACAGCGCTGAACGTGGCGAACCCACTGTTGATCGGCATCGCCATCGACCTCGTCAGCCGGGGCAACCTGCCAGGGATGCTGTGGCTGAGCGGGGTGCTGTTGGTCGTTAACATCGCCATGTGGCAGGCCCAATATTGGCAGATCTGGCTGATGTCGTGGGCGGGCGAGCAGATGCTCTATGACCTCAGCGGCGACATGTTCGAGCATCTGCAACAGCTTTCGCTCGGCTTCTATGACCGCACGCAGATCGGGCGCGTGATGTCGCGCCTGCAAAGCGACATCGATGTGCTGGAAACGATGCTCAGTTCGGGGTTGATCTCGATGGTGAGTTCGGTGCTGGCGTTGTCGGGGATCATTGGCATCATGTTGGTGCTGAACTGGAAGCTGGCGCTGGCGACCTTCATCGTGCTGCCGGTGATGGGCTTCATCGCGGTCATCTGGCAACGGAGCGCGCAAAAGTCGTTCCGACGCACCCGCGCTGCCATCTCGCTGGTGAACTCGACCCTGCAAGAGAATCTGTCGGGGATGCGCGTGATTCAGAGCCTGGTGCGCGAGGACCGCAACTTCGCTGAATTCAACGATCTCAACGAATATAACCGCGACACCAACATCCACGCCAGCAAGGTCGCCGCGCTGGTGCTGCCGCTGGTGGAGGTCGTGGCGGCGGTCGCCACGGCGCTGGCGATTTTCGTCGGTGGGGTGCTGATCGCCAACCATGCGCTGACGATTGGCGTGCTGGTCGCCTTCACGCTCTATATCAACCGCTTCTTCGATCCCATCCGTGACCTCAGCCAGCAATATACGCAATTGCAGCGGTCGGGCGTGGCAGCGGAGCGCATCTTTCAGCTGATGGATATTCCGGTCGAGATTCAGGACCACACGGATGCGATCGATTTGCCACAGATTCAGGGCACGGTGGACTTCCGCGATGTAGTCTTCGGCTACCTGCCGGGCCGCGAGGTGCTGCATGGGCTGAACCTGCATGTGCCAGCGGGGACGACGCTGGCGGTGGTCGGCCCAACTGGGGCGGGGAAATCGACGATCGCGGGATTGCTGACGCGCTTCTATGAAGTGCAGGGCGGGCAGGTGTTGATCGATGGGCACGACGTGAAAGAGGTGACGCAATATTCCTTGCGTCGCCAGATCGGCGTCGTTTTGCAAGAGCCGTTTCTCTTCACCGGGACCATTGCCGACAATATCCGCTATGGGCGGCTCGATGCGCGCATGGACGAGATCGAGGCGGCGGCGGATGCCGTGGGGGCGCACGACCTCATCATCCAGATGCCTGATGGCTATGACACACAGATCCGCGAACGTGGGCGCAACCTCAGCGTCGGCCAGCGCCAGTTGATCTCGTTTGCCCGCGCCTTCCTGGCCGACCCGCGCATCCTCATCATGGATGAGGCGACGGCCAACGTGGATACGCTGACCGAGGTGATTGTGCAGCAGGGCGTGCGCAAGTTGCTGCGCAACCGCACGGCTTTGATCATCGCGCACCGCCTGTCAACGATCAAGGGCGCGGACCAGATCATCGTGCTGCAAGGCGGACGCATCGCCGAGCAAGGCACGCACGAGGACTTGCTGG
>JACDGC010000098.1 GCA_013815535.1 Ktedonobacterales bacterium | reverse complement strand
GATACTGGTGGCGAAGTCGAAAAAGGTTTAGCCGGTAGCTTGCATGAGCAGAAGAAATGGGGAGTGGCGTGTCCGTGCGAGTGGGATATCATTCTGCCAGGCGATCAAGCGTAAGAGGTTCATCGCCACGGCCGTAGCAACGTGCTGGAGATGGGTTTTGGCCAAGCCAACATAGCGTGACCGTCGTAACCCCATCGTGCGCGTCGCCTGCGAGTGGGTGCCCTCAATACCGGAACGCTGATGGTAAGCTACTCGAAACTCCGGTGTTGCTTCGCGAGTGCGCGCAGCGTGTAACGCTTGGGCTTGCTCTTGGGGACGGACGGTCACGGTACGACGAGTGTGGCGTTTTGCGGTCGTGCATCGTGACCGACTTGGACATGGCTGACAATCCCTGGTCGCAAATTTGATCTTGATAACATCGTTGGTGCGCCGATCTACTGCGGGGGTCCAGCTGCTGCTCAACTTACCTTCTGGGCACCTGGCCACTTTGCGCTCCCAATCAATGGCAAAATCATCGGTGGCAAACCCCGTTTGTTGCTGGGCCTGCCATTGGTAATTCTTGCGCGTCGGCCCCACGAGATCCACGCCAAACTCTTGTTGGCTGGTAATGAGCAGTTCGGCATCGACATATCCGGTATCGACGAGGTGTTCAGCGGGAAGTAAATCCTTCGCTTGCAGCGCAGAATGAATCGGACGAGTCATGCGATCATCGCTCACTCCGGCGCGCGTGGTGGCCACATGGGTGATGAGATGAGGCCGCCCAGCATCACAGGTTTCTGAAAAGTGAACTTTGTACCCGACCCACAGCGTACTGCGCTTCATCGAATAGCGAGCATCTTCATCATAGGGAGAATTGATCATCTGGGCTGGGGGCACAGCATGCGCTTTGTCACGCCACTGGCCGCCAGCTTCAAGTGGCCAATATTGCTGGTCCCAGATGCGTCGCATCCTCTCGATAACTGGGAGATTCCGCAGCCATTCCGGCGTGGTTGGGGCATCCAGGGCGATGAGCAGCGTCCAGCCATCGGTACCGACCTGATTGGCATACTGTTGACGGGCGTCTTCCCCTTGCGGCAATCGCTCGTGTTCGAGGCGATAGCCATACCGCGCGGTCCACTCAGGCTCTACCATGGTCAGCAGCCAATCCGGAGCAACTTCGGCCAGCACGGCTAAGACGGCGACCAGGGTCTGCGCCACACACAACAGTCGGTTGAGCGCACGAATCTTCGCGAGCACATGCGTGGAATCGGTGCGTTGACGACCGCGTGCTTTCACCCACCCGTGCTGTTTTCCCTGGGTGAGTAAGAGATCCAGCAAACGAAGTTCCGCATTGCCTGCGACGAGCCGAGTCCGAAACTCGCTCAGGACGGTGTGATCGAACCCCTCATCCTCCAATTCGAGCGACAAGCCATATTTCCAGTCAATCCGACTGCGCACCGCATCAGCAGCTTGGCGATCTGTCAAATTTTCGAGGAATTGCCACACGGTCACGAGCGCCAAACGCCAGGGTGCGTCGGCGGGCTGCCCCAGAGTGGGGAAAAGATCCGCAAAATCGGTGTCTTCGTACAGAACACCCAGCTGGTCGCGCATCTGCATGTACACGTTCCCACGCGGGAACGCTGCTTGGGCAACACGCTGCGTTTGGAGCGGAATGGGGGGAATGGGATCGGGTTTGAGGGACATGGCTGACCTCCTTGAGCGATTTCATCTTGGTCAGCATATCCTATTTCACGCCCCATTCGACTTCGCCACCAGTATCACTTTTGGTGCAGCTTGCTTAAGCGAACAGGATCCAAATGACGATGCCTCGTGAAATGGCGCTCGTGGACCAATTTTGCCGAGGTTTTTATCGCATCGTACCCCTACCTGGTGAAGGGTATTACGGAGTGTTCAGTATATAGCAGGCAAGCTGCACCAAAAGTGATTGAGACCCGGTATCCCGTGGCGAGGGCTGGAGGGGTCACGACATTTTGTGGGGGGTAAATCCCCTCGAACGGTGCGAAGGTGAGTTCTCTCGCTGAATAGCATATGGTCGCCGCGCAACCACCCCATTTACCCACCATCTTCATATCCTCTAGATAGGTGCTTAGCGTAGGGAGAATTCAGCGTAAGCAGGGGTTTATGAGCTTAAAGGGGATTTACCCCCACAAAATGTCGTGACCCCTATCTCTGGTGCATTTGATCTTCTCGGATGCCCTACCGTCTTTTTTTTGCGAAAATCCATTTCAACTCCATTTGGCACGATTCACTTGCTCTGGCATCCATTTTGATTATGTGTCCCTGGTAGATTCATCCAGAGTTTTACGGTGTCTCTGTGTGCCTTCGTTACCATGGGACAAGTCAGCAATATCGCTAGTATTTCTCATGATTGTCTCGATGGCCTAGCACGTTGCCAAAGGAAACATGAGAAACGCATCCTGGGGTTGCGCTTGGAGGCGAGCGCTACGGATCGCACGCTGCGTTCTCTTTCCCTGCTCAGGAATGCTGAGGCCGCGATGGCGTGGTGGGGAGGGCGAAGAAGAAGGTCGAGCCGACCCCGGGCGTACTCGACACCCCGAGCGTGCCACCGTGGCGCTCGATAATGGTCCGACAGATGTAGAGGCCCAACCCAAGACCCACCTCCGAGCCACTTTGCTGCTCGATGCCGGGCACCCGATAGAAGCGTTCGAAGAGCCGCAGCTGCTGCCCGCGCGGAATCCCGGGTCCCCGGTCCTGTACCTGCACGCGTAGCGTGCCCACGCCCCGTCGCACCGTGATCCGCACCGGCGTGTCCGGCGCACTGTACTTGAGGGCATTTGTCAGCAGCTTCACGACCACCTGACTGATGCGCTCGCCATCCAGCACCAGCGTCAGATCGCCTTGGCGTGGTTGGGTCACGGTGATGACGCGCTCCGGCCACGCGGCACGCACCAGTTCGGCCGCTTCCTGCACCACACCGCCAAGGTCCAGCGGGGCCGGGCGGAGGGCGAGTTGCCCGGCGGTGATGCGCGAGACATCTAGCAAGTCATCCACCAGGCGTGCCAGGCGCGCCAGTTGCTGCACCGTGCGCGCCGCGAGTTGCTCATACCGCGCCAGGGCACTCCTTGGGACGGAATCCCCGGCTGTCCGCAACCGTGCCAGCCCCCGTGCACTGAGTTGCACATTGGCCGTCACACTGGTCAGCGGCGTCCGCAACTCGTGGCTGGCGATGCCCAAAAATTCATCCATCCGTCGCTGCGCCTCGACCAGGGCGGCTTCGCGCGCCTGCGTTGCCAGATAGGCGGCCAGTAAGCGCTCGCGTTCCACTACGTTGGCGGCGAGGCGTGCGGCGGTACGGGCCAGCTCGTGTTCTGGCGCGGTGAAGGGCACCCCTGCCGCGCGCGTCACGGTCAAAAGCAGGGTATCCTGCGCCAGCGGTACCGGCACGACCAATGCGGTCGGCGGCCCATTGTCCGCGCCGGGGGGCCATCCCGGAGCTGCCACCAGCAGCGTTTCTTCGCCCGCCAGCAGGCGCGCGTCCGCCGGTGGGGGGGCGGCGTCAGCGAGGCGCGTTGCGCTCACCTGGGTCCACCAACGCGCCTCGTCCGCCGGGAGCAAGCCGACCACCGCCAACGGCGTGAGCCATTGCTGGGCACGCGCCGTGGTGACTACGCTGGTCGCCACCCCGCGCAGCACCTCGTGGGCGAGGCGCACCACCTGGGTCAGGACCGCGTTCGCCGCCGACGATGCCGCAGGCTCTGGGACGGTCGTGAGCGCCGCCGCCATCGCCAACACGGCTGCCAGCACCTCATGGGTGTGGTGTTCGAACTGGCGTTGGGCCGTGACATCACGGAAGGTCAGCACACCCCCGGTGATGTGCCCTGCCTCGTCGCGCAGGGGGGCCCCGGCGCAGCTCCAGACCGCTCCTTGTCCGGTGAGAGTCGTGCCCGTCAGTTCCAGCGCGTCCGACGCCGCCAGGGTTTCTCCGCGCAGGATACGGTGTTGGGGCAGGTCCGCCAGCAGGAGTAGCTCCCCCTGCGCATCATGCAGCGCCAACTGGCGGGCGCGCTCCACATCGGGCAGGGCCATGAACGCCGCCGTCGTCGCCGGATCGTGCAGGCCAATGAGCGTCTGGGCCGCCGCGTTGAGTTGGATGAGGCGGCCACGCGCGTCATAGAGGGCCACGCCCTCGCTCATCGCCGCGATGGTCGTCTCCAGTTGGCGCGTCCGCGCACGGGCCGCCCGTCGCTCCGTCCCATTGCGTTCGATGAGTTCGCTGAAGATGCCCGCCACTTGGCCCACGTCATCCTCAATGGGACTGCACACGAAGGTGAGGGTGACGTCCGCACGGTCGTCCCCTACTGGCAGGTGGTCATCGGTCGTGGCCGTCGTGCCCGTCGTCTGCACCTGCGCGAGCAAGGGCTGCATAATCGCCCATATCTCTGGCCACCCCACCGGGCCAGGTTGGCCGAGCGCCGCCGGATGGCGCGTCCCCAGCAAAGGGATGGCGGCATCATTGTAGATGAGCAGGTGGTCGGGCACCCACCAGAGCACGCCCGGATGGTGACTGGTCAGGCAGAGGCGCACGCTCGTGCGCAGACTCGGCGGCCAGTCCGCGGCCGGACCAAGCGGCGTCGTCTCCCAGGCGATGGCCGCCAGCAGCGCCCCCGTGATCCCACCATGCGCGAAGAGGCGGGCGGCGGTTTGGGCAGGCGTGGCCTCAGCGTGCTGGTCCATCCGGTCCCTCCTCCGCTGCCACCCGCGCCCAGGCGGCAACGATGACCGCCGCGAGGTCGTCGAGGTCATACGGCTTGGCGACGACGACCGCTCCCACGGCGCGCAGCAGGGCCGCCTGTGCCGGAGCGGATGGCTCGCGGCGCGCCGTCATGAAGATGACGGCCGTGCGCGCGGCCAGTTCCGGTTGGCGCTGCAGCGCCATCAACACCTCATAGCCGTCCAGGCGCGGCATCATGCGGTCGAGCAAGAGCACCCGCGGCGCGGGCACCTGGGTCAGCAGGGCGAGCGTCTCCACGCCATCACGGGCCTCTTCCACCAGGTAGCCTTCGTCGGCGAGGAAAAAGCGGAGGCTGGCGCGAATCCCCGCGTCATCGTCGGCCAGGCAAATCCGGATCATGCGTGGAGGTCCTCCTCAAGGTAGGGATACCACCGCACCGACACGCTGCGGCAAAGATGCGGCGTGCCGCGCGGCTCAGACGCGGATGCTCCCTTGCACGCGCCGTGCCAGATGCCCGCCAGTACCGGACGGGCGTCCAACCACCTCATCGATGGCCCGTGCCCCTTGACACGCCCCCGTGGCGAGGAAGCGTTGCAAGAACTGCGGTACCTCCTGCGTGGGGTGCAGCACCTCGTCGGATGCCGCGGTCGTCGTCACGGAGTGGTTCGCGGGTTGCATGAATGCCTCCTTTGGCAGGTTCTTCCGTCCTCCGGGTAACGGTAAGGGAGGATAAGGCATGATGGGAACCAAGGAACACCAGTGACGCTGACGTTCGCCCGCTGAGTGGGGTACCTCACACCGATGGGCCGGAGCGGGCGATCATGCGCCGCTGGCATGGGCCTTGCCTTCTTGGAGGACATTCCTCGGCTTGGAGGCGCGTGATGTTCCCCACCCGTGCCGCGTTTCTGGAACGCGCCACCCTGACCCTTTCGCTGCCTCCCGCGACGTGGCACGCCTTCACCGCCGCCCGCCAGCAGGTGTGGGCCGCTCACCCGGACCCATTCATCAGCCGGAGCGCCCTGGTGGTCACCATCATGCTGACCGCCGCCGCCACCTCCGTGGCAGCGTTGATGGACGACATGATGGAACAGCGCACCGACGAGGACCGGGGCGGTCGGCATCGTTGCTTGCTGGCGTCGAATGTGCGAAGGCTCCCAACGCTGGGGATGCGTCGCCACCTGCGGGGGTGGCCCGCCTCGCGTTCCCGCCGCGCGCCTGCATCTCTCTCAGTTCGGGGAGTGGTGCGTCGGCTATTCGTCACAAGGAGTCATCCCATGCATCCTGCCACTGATGTCGCGCCCCCCCTCTCCCCGCAAGGGCAGAGTTTGCGCTGGGGCACCCGCCGTGATCAGGTCCTCGTCTGGTTGGGCTACACCCTCTTTCTGCTGCTGGCCTTCTGGCTGGCCTCCCATTTCGTGCGCGCCTTGCTGCTGCTCGGCATTGGGGCCCTGCTGGCCTATGCGCTGTATCCCCCCGTGCGCTTCTTTTCCCGTTTCTTGCCTCGCCCCGTGGCGCTGCTGGTGGTCTACCTGTTACTCGTTGGCCTGCTGGGCGCGTTGGGGTACCTGGTGGTATCGACCTCGGTGGGCCAGGTCGCCTCCCTCATCATCCAGGTCCAGCGACTGCTCACCCCCGGCACCAATGGGGCCCCCGCCCCGCTCATCAGCTTCCTCGAACAACTCGGCTTCTCCCAGGACCAGATCACCGCGGCGCGCGATCAGGTCGTGGCTCAGCTCGAAGGATTAGCAAAAGACGTGGTACCGTTCGTGACCGGCGTCATCAACAGTGTCCTCGATACCTTGCTCATCCTGGTGCTCAGCGTTTATCTGCTCATCGATGGCGAACGGGTGACGACGTGGCTCACCACCAGCACGCCTAAGGCCACGCAGACGCGGGTCACCTCCTTCGTGGGAACGTTGCAACGGGTCGTCGGTGGCTACATTCGCGGCCAGTTGATCCTCTCGACCCTCATTGGCGTGCTAGTCGGCGTGGGCATGTTCGTGCTGGGCGTGCCCGATGCGATGCTGCTGGGCGTGCTGGCCTTTCTGTTGGCCTTCATCCCCTTAGTGGGCACCCTCGCATCGGGGGTCGCGTGTGTGCTGCTGGCCCTGACGAAGGGCTGGGTGCTGGCGCTGATCGTGTTGGGCTACTTCGTCGTCGTGCACATCATCGAGAGCGATGTGGTGGGGCCGCGCGTGGTCGGCAAGGCCGTGGGGCTGCATCCCGCCGTCTCCATCGTCGCCTTGATCGCTGGGGGCGAACTCTTCGGCATCGTCGGGGCCTTCTTCGCCTCGCTCATCGCCGGGCTGGCCCAGGCGCTGCTGGTCGATGGCTACGTCGAATGGCGCAAGGCGCAGCCCCGCGATTTTCCCAGTGATAATCCCGTCGCGGTGGGCGCGGCGGCGGCCGTGGCGACCGCCACCCCACCGGGGAGTGCGGCACCCCTCGACGTGCAGCCCCACCCGTAAGACATCCACCAGGTTGGCTGGCCGTGCCAGACGTGCGCGGAACACCCTGATTTCCGCTGGCCGACCGTCGCAGGGGGAGCCGCACGTTGCTGTACGCTCCCACCAGTGACGGTCCGCCTCCCGACGCAGCAACGGCCACCAGCCATCACGGTGCCAACGTGGGGGCAGGTTCCCATCTCTCCCATGCGTTGGTGGCGCAGACACGACAAACGGTATGGTACGAGCAGGCTAGCGGCCTCCCCGTAGGCTGCTACAACCGTTGGCGAAAGAGGTCCTCTATGCATCTCCGCGCGGGGCAGTCGGCCCTGGATTTTTCCCTGACCGATGTCGCTGGGAACGTGCATACGCTGCACGACTACCGGGGCACCCATCTGCTCTTCATGCTGTATCGCTCTCCCGATTGCGCGCTGTGCAGCTTGCGTCTGTATCAAATGGGGGTGATTTACCCCCGCTTACAGGCCCTGGGGCTGGCCATGCTCGCCGTCTTCGAAGCGGACCCCGCCACCAGCCGCCGTTTCCGCTGGTAGCCGATCCGGCCAAGGAGATGTTCGCCCGCTATGATGTGCGCGCCTCGTGGTGGGGACTGCGGGGCACCGCGCGTCTGGGGGCGGTCTGGCAGGCGTGGCGACACCAGGTATCGGGCACCCTGACGACGGGCCAAACCCACCAACTCCCGGCGGAAATGCTCATCGGCCCCGATGGCCTGCTGCAAATCGCCCATTACGGCCAGGATACCGGGGATTTTCTGACGGTGACGGCCATCGAAACTGCGTTGACGCGAACTGCCGCTGCTGCGCTGGCCGGCCCCCCCGACTTTGCAGAAACCCCGCTGAGGTGCGTTCGGCTGCGGCGGATGCTGCCTGCGGTGCCCGGCGCAGGTGATGCCCCTGCCCGACGGTACTCGGCACGGACCTGCGGCGGTGAACTGCCCGGTCCGTGCGGGCTGGCGCTTCCTCGTTGGCGGGTGGCGTCCGAGGGGGTGGCTGCCCAGCAGGAGCACGCCGCGCGGTGGCCCGCGATGTCGCCGAGGGACCAACACGCCACCAATTCGGTGTGAAAGCCGGGCGGGGCATAGGGTGCCGGCGCTGCTCCTTCGTGGTGCTCCCTGGTATCCGCAACGGTCGGAGTACCCGTGCTTCGCAGGGTGGTCGTCCTCGCGGAGCGCGGTGCTGACCATCGGCACGGAGGAGCGCACGGTGTGCGTGGTCCCGTTGGCCCAGCAGGAGGGGTCTCACAGCGGCGGCGGTTCGGGGGGAGACAGCAAGGGAAAGCGCATTGTAAAGGTCGTGCCCTGGCCGACCTGGGAGCTGACCAGGATGTGCCCCCCGTGCGCCACCACCAGTTCATGGGTCAAGAATAAGCCCAAGCCCAGGCCTGTGCGCGCGGTCTCTGCTTCCGCCTGCACCTGAAAGAAGCGCTGAAAGAGCTGCGGCAGATCCGCCGCCGCGATGCCCGGCCCCTGATCCGCCACCTGCATTTCGGCGTCCTGGTCTACCTGCCGCAGGCGCACGACAATCTGCGGGCTGCCTGCCGCGTATTTGCTGGCATTGGTCAGCAGATTGGTCAGAATTTGCTCCAGCCGCACCGCATCCCCGGCGATCAGGAGCGTCCCCTCGGGTGGCCCCGCGATGACGATCGGGGGTTGGGGCACGCCCAATGCAAAGGCGGCAATCGTCTGCGCGACGAGTTCCGGCAGGTCCACGGGCAGCAGCGTGAGCCGTAGCTTGCCATGCTGCAAACGACTACTGTCCACGAGATCCGCGATGAGCTGCTGCAACCGCTCAAGTTGGCGCAGGATCGTCGTCAACAGCGTGCCCGCCCGCTCGTCCGTGCTCCCGATCCGCCGCGCCAGCATCTGTGCCGCCGCCTTGAGCGAGGTGAGGGGACTCCGCAGTTCATGACTGGCGAGGGCGAGAAAGTCTTCTTGCAAGCGGCGCAGATTGCGCTCGGTGATATCGCGCAGCGTGATGACGCTCCCCTCCCGGGCCTCCCCCACCCATATCGGTGCCCCGGTCGCTTCGTAGTAGCGCCGCTCCCCCGCCGTGGTCGGCAGGGTAAAGGTCATGCGGAAAGGTCGCCCCTGGCGGGCGCGCTGCTGCGGCAACGCGTCGAAGGGTAACGCCACCCCGTTGTCATCCGCCGCCCGTTCCAGGCCCAGCATGCCAAAGAGCGTCGCATACGTCGCGTTGGTGAAGCGCACTTCCCCAAACGGTGCCAGGACCAGGACGGCATCGCTGATACTCCCCAGGATCGCATGGAGTTCCGCCGCCTGCGCCTCACTCGCGCGCTGCTGCTGCTCGCGTTCCGCCGCCAACGCCTGCACCTCGAGCGAGCGCACCAGCAGATCGTCATTGGTGGCGCGCAACTCCTCCAGGGTCGCCTCTTGTTCTTCATTGAGGGTTTCCAACTCTTCGTTGGTCGCCTGGAGTTCCTCGTTGAGGCTCTTGATCTCCTCGGTGGCCGCCTGTAACTCCTCGTTGCGCACCAGGACATCCTCGTGCAGGCCCGTGAGCGCCAGATTCGCCTGGGCCAGTTCCTGATTCGCCGCAACCACGGTGGCATTGATCGCCGTCAGGTGCCCGATCTGCGCCACCTGCCGGGCGTTCTCCTGCTGCCATTGCAGGCGCTCGATGGCCCAGTCGTGTTGCTGGACGC
>JACDGC010000858.1 GCA_013815535.1 Ktedonobacterales bacterium | reverse complement strand
CTCCTGGACAAGGCGTTAATTCGCAAGCGTGCCGTGATCGAGTCGATCCATGACCAACTCAAGAATATCAGCCAAATCGAGCATTCCCGCCATCGCAGTCCGACCAATTTTCTCGTAAACCTGATTGGCAGCTTGGTTGCTTACTGTCTTCAACCCGCGAAGCCATTGATGAACCGTGATCTTCGTCTTGGCCTCGCTTCTTAGCCGAATTCACGTTAACCCGATGTGCGTGTTTTTTTACGGGATGAGGTGAGCCAACTGCAAGGCAGGCAAGCCCAGAAGCGTCGTGGTCCAGACAGCGATGGTATGCATGAGGACTTTCCGCAACAAGCGATGGCACAAATGCCAGAAATCTTTGGCCCACACTCGTTTGAGCGCCGTTCGGTCGACTAATTGCCCAAAGACGGTATCGATGCGGTACCGCCATTGGCTCAGCAGGTAACTCCACGCAGGCCACGGATCGTGCTTCCGGCGACGAAACGGGGCCAGCAAGCGGATCTGATGGTCCGCCAGGTCCGCCTTGAGTCGGGGCGACCAGAAATTGCGGTCGCCGAGCAACAGACCGCTAGTGCCCTGCGTCAGATCACGCGCGGCCTCCAACTCGGAAGCATTCCCTGGGGTCACTTCAAACTGACAAATCACGCCAGGCCAGCAGATGCGTGCCTGGATGCGGAATCCGTAGAACGGCAACCGGGTGAGATGGTCTTGCCCGTAGGCTGCTTCTCCCCGAAAACGGCGACAGCGTGGGGCACGCGTAAACTGGCAGACCGACAACGCCAAGCTATCGACGATTCCGAGGTGATGATCATAGGGAACTTGCTCTCGAATCCACTGCCAGACCTGTTCGGTCAGTCGATAGATGTTGGCCGCTTGGCGAACGAACGTACTGCGATGCAGATGCTGCATCGCGGGGAAGAAATGCCCATAATACTGGCGGAAATAGCGATAAATGGCGGCATCTTGCTGGAACCCGAGGTACTCGCCCACAATTTCCATCGTCATGACTTCGCTATCGGCCATCTCCGGAGTGGATCCACGCTGACGCAATCGTCGCTCTCCCAGGCAGGCAGTAACTCCATCATCAATCATACAAAACCACTGAATAATGAGTTCATCAAGGTTCATGAGGCCGCCTCCTTGAGTTGTGTTCGTTGCTCTTGAGGCTACCTCATGTTGGAAAAACTTGCACATCGGGTCACGTTAATTAAATGAAATAAATGGAAGTGAGCTTCAATGAACACAAGATTTGCAGAGAAAATATCATCAATTAGGTATCATTGGACACTTTGCATCTCTTGATGAGTTTAAAGCTGTCTTGCTAGCTGATCTAAAGAGCAAGCCTCCGTCACCCTCCGCCTCCGTGAGCCTCCTGCCGCCGGATGTGCTGCGATTGCTCGAAGTGCTCAGCCGCATCGAGCGCCGCCGCCAAGCCCGTCTGCGTCAGGCGCAGCTACAGGAGGCCAGCTAGATGCCCAAGAAGAAGTCCCACCGCGACCGCATGTATCAGGTCGTCGGCGAACCAGGACCAGGGACGATTGCGGCGGGCTACGGGCGCTATAGCTTCGACATACAGAGCGACGCCAGCATCGTCACCCAAAAGCGCGTCATCCGCGAGTTCGCCGACAAGTAGGGCTGGGGTATCCCTGATGGCAACTGGTACGAGGAACCCGCGCAGAGCGCCAAGTATGAGGATATCGAGCAGCGCCCCCAATTCGCCAACCTCTTGCGCGCTGCGGGGACCACGTTCGGCGTCGTCGTCTGCTATTCGAATAGCCGCTGGTCGCGCAACGTCATCGCCCCCCACCGCTCATTGAACGAACTGCGCCGCAAGGGCGTCTGGTGGGCCACCGCCACCGAACCATGGGATATCGACAAGGTGATGCAGCAAGGCTTTGATATGGCCTTCGCCCTCACCGCCCAAGCTGACGCCAACTATGTCATCCAACTTTCCAAGCGCGTCATCGATGGCAAAGAGGACCGCACCCGCGACGGCTACCACAATGGCGCGGTGATGTTCGGCTACCTTGCCCCCCTTTACCCCAAGCCGCCCGACAATGCCCCCTCCACTTG
>JACDGC010000857.1 GCA_013815535.1 Ktedonobacterales bacterium | reverse complement strand
TGTGGCAACCCACCGCAGCGCGATGATGGATCGCCTCCGCTTCATCAACAAGCGCACCTATAATCGTCTGACCCTCACCGTCGCCGGGCGGCCAGGGAGTGGCTACGCCGTCATCTATCATACCGGGCGCAAGAGTGGCAAGACCTATGCAACCCCCATCGTTGCCGAAACGACACCGACGGGCTTCCTCATCCCGCTGCCCTATGGCAGCGAGACGGATTGGTGCTTGAATGTCCGCCAGGCAGAGGGGGCGGTGCTGAAAAAGTTGGGCACGACCTATTGCATTTCGCAGCCTGAGGTCGTCAATGATGGCTTCGCCAAGCCACTGCTTTCGTCCCGTGCCCACCGTATGCTGCGTTTCTTTGGCGTCCGCGAATTTCTGCATGTGCGCGCCGCAGCCCTGCCAGAAATCGCTGAGATACCCAGCGTCCAACGTCAGAGCGTTCCCGTGTGAATGGCCTGGGGGCCAAGCGTGAGGGCCAGCACATCCACTAGTGGATGCGCTGGCCCTCACGCTTGGGGGCGGCGCAATCTTCGCGACGCCCCCAAATGTCCGTCAGTGCGTGGGATGAACCACGATCATCGGGGCCGTGATGTGGTGCAACACGTTTTCGGCAATGCTGAACTTGTCGTCACCATGGGTGGCAATCGCGACGACATCCGCGCGATTTTCCAGCATCAAGGCGGCAATGCTGGTGGCGATGTTGCCATGGCCCAGCAGCCGATCGACCATGACGCCGCTGCCCGCCAAGCGCGTCGCGATGCGGTCCAGGTAGGCATAGGCGGCTTCGTCGCGGTGGCCCTGCGCCGCAGCCGGCGGGATGACATGATAGAGAAGGATTTCGCCACGAAATGCCTGGGCCAACAGCAGTGCGCCGGGCAGGGCCGCCTCGGCAAAGGCGGTTTCATCCAGCGGCACGAGAATGGAGAAGGGATTGACATGGGCAACGTCGGGGAAGGCCGGCCCCTCAGGACGGATGATGAGAGTGGGGACGGTGGAGGTGCGCGCGACCGTTTCGGTGACACTGCCCCACATGGCGGCGTCGAAGGCCGTCAGCACATGACTTGCCATCACGATCAAGTCAAACTGCTGCTCGCCAGCCACTCTGGCGATGGTGGGGGCCGGTTCGCCCGCGACCAACTGAATGCTCACATCAATTTGCAGCAGCGCAGGCAAATCGCGCATGCGTGCCAGATAGAGCAGGTGCTGTGGGGTGCGGTCGACCACATTGGCCGCGACATCCGCCGAAAACTCCTCGGCAACGGTTGCCTGCGTCTGATGCAAGGTGTCGACCCAGAGCAAGGTGATGGATGCGGTGGTGTCGGAGCGGTGGGCCAGCATGGCCGCCGGGGCAATGGCACGCTCCGCTAAAAGTGAACCATCGAGGGGAACGAGGATACGCATGGTGAAACCTCCTGGCGTGTATGGAATGCAGTACTCTCTTTGTCATCTTTAGTCTAGAGCGCGGCACTCTCAGCACCATCACAAAGGTTCACTGACCCTCACAAACGGCTCTCGGCCAATGCCCCATGCTTGCCCACCAGCAAGGTGCTGTGACTCGCCTGTGATGGTCTCCACCGGCTTTGTGAGCAGCCTGTTAGCCTGGTTGACCATGCTTATGGATGGGTATGGGCATCCGCTCACGGTCGGCGTTTGCCGTGTTGATAGCCGGGAAGTGCGGCAATGAACCAGAGGAGCAATACAATGGCAATCATCGATCAAAAATCAGGACAACAGCCGCACGCGACCCCCATGGGAACCACCGGAACAACCCTTTTGGTGCTCGCAATCTTCACGACCTTGACGGCGATCCAAGGAGCCATCTTCGTCGTCCCATTCTTACCTCACGCTTGGCTGCATCAGGGGCCGTTGCCGCTTTTCACGGACTATACCATTCCGGCATTGGCCCTGGGGCTGGGGTGTGGTGGCAGCGCTTTGGCAGCGTGCGTCGGCATCCTGCTCGCACACCAGCGCAGCGGCGCGGTGCTGGCGGCGGTGGCGGGCGCGTGCATCGTCAGCTTCGAGCTCGTGGAAATCGCAGTTGTTGGTTTCACTCCTGCTCTTCAGCCC
>JACDGC010000856.1 GCA_013815535.1 Ktedonobacterales bacterium | reverse complement strand
CGTCACAAATTGCTGATCACGGACATCAAATACCGCCGCACTCGCAGCCAAAGGCTCGATATATTCCATGATATCTGGCGCACTCGCGGTGGACTCATACTCGATCTCATCCCCATCTGGCCGAGCTTCAGGGTCGTATGGTTGAATCACCAGATCTTGGCGTGTGCGTCGTTTGGGTCGGATGCTCGCTTGCATGAGCCGTCGCAGTTCCTCGCCTAATTCGCTGGCGAGGGGCACATCCGCATAGGAATAGAGCCCCACATCTGAAAGCTGGGCACCAAAATACAGATGCACACTATATTCTGCCAGATTCAGTTGCAAGACATCATCAAACGCTTGCTCAATCTCCGTCGAAAGCAGGTGGGTCTGAATCGTTTGGGTCATGCGTATGCATCCTTTCTGGAAGTTGAATATAAACGACATTTCCCAAACGAGCTACCGTAATTGGCCGACCCCGGACGATTGTCCTACGCGCAATGACGACATGTGACTCCTCATCCGCAGCGAAGGTGACGGCATAGAGATGGTAGCCTAACAAACTCAACGTGGGATTGATGGCGATCATATTTGAACGAACATAGATGATTCCTAGCGTCCCCAGGAGGATTAAAACGGCGATACCATTTTCGATGGTATCGAAGGGGAGCGTGACGAAAGGAATGATGTAAGCGGCGATATAATTCAAGACTTCCCCTTCGCGTTGTTGCACCTTCAGCACTTGGCGTTGATCGGGGTTCGCATGGGTTGCGGTGAAGCTCAAATACCCCCACGTGACCCCAAAACAGAGCACCGCAAACACCAAGATGCCAATCGCCCATTCGCGTTGACGATTCCAATTGAGATCGGCAAAGATCAACATCAAGGGAATGTATGAGCTACTAAACAACACACTGCGCACCCAGACACGCGGCATTGGATGACCCCTTCCGTGCGTACCCTGCACACACCATCTGATCCATTTATCCATTCATTCTTTTTAACGGCCTGCGTTCCGGCTTGTATAAGAGGATGACCCGAGCGCCCGCCAGAAATGGGGGCGCTCGCCATCAACGGCGTGCAACCATGAGTGGGTGGACGCGCAAAGAAGCTAGAGCATACGCGATTTCTGTGGTGAGGGGGATCTAAACCGCGTGAACCTTTTGTGGTTCGATCACATACATGACGCGGCTTTCGACTCGGCCACCGAAGGACTTGTAGGCGGGATCACCGCGATACTTCAGCGAGAGCGTATTGATGTGGTCGCGTCCACCATCAGCCTCGGGATGCACCTCCGTCACCTGCCCCATGATTTCCACCCAGTGATAATCATTCGTGGGATCGATGACCAAGATGGTCACTTTCGTGCCGAGTTCCATGTTGCGCGCTTTGCGAGCACTGTCGGGAGAATTGACGCGAATGTTCGTCCCATCATAATCAAACCAGACGGGCACCGTATGAGGTTGCCCATCAGGATTGATGGTGCTGAGCGCGCACACTAAGGGACGCTCCAATAAAAGATCGTTGACCGATGCAGGAATTTCCGCAGACATCGTAAGAACCTTTCTGCTCGTGAAGAGCATTGGCACAACGGATAGAGCGCAATACATTTCCCCAAGGAAAAGCCTCGCTCAATCTCATAGTATAACACAAGCAAATGGCGTTTTTCGTGCTGCCAGGGGAAGAACTCCTCATATTCATCTACCAAGGCTTATAGCCGAGCTTCATTACATTTGGTATGAAGCATGCGAGAAACCTTCTCGTTGACCTAGAAGCCATGAAGGAGGTACTCATCTTCACGCGTGTGGCACCGTGTACCGTGTGGCACCGCGTACAACGTATGCGTGCTGGCAATGGGTGCCAGTGTGCCGGTTTGTGTACAGCAACAAAGGAGTTTGCAGTCATGCCATATCGTCATCGGCGTTTCTTCGCGGTCATGGGCATCGGCCTCACGGTTGGGATGCTCGTTGCCGCGTGCGGCGCCAGCAGTGGCACGGGGGGGACGGGTGCCGGAGCGAAAGGGCCACAAAATCCCCTGACGCGCTGCCCGCAGAGCACCAACAGCACCGCCGCCGCTGCGGCAAGCGGCGACGTCAC
>JACDGC010000855.1 GCA_013815535.1 Ktedonobacterales bacterium | reverse complement strand
CCCCGACGCTGGGGAGGCGCACGGTCTCGCTTTCCTCGATATCTGGCTTGGTGGTGTGGTGTGGCATGGGGTCCGTCGCTCCTCTGCGGGGGAATGGGGCTAGCGCATCCCTGCTTGGCCTCATTGTTATAACGGATCATTCTGCCATTAGCAACCTTGATTAGGGTGTCTGGGCTTCTGAGGCATGGTCTTGCCCCACGAACTGCCAGACGCCATGCCAAATGCCCTGCGGCGACCGTTGGGTTCGTTGTGCCACTTCGGGTGCGTGCAGATTCGCGGGATACGTGCGAACTGCCCGCTGGACCGCCTGCAAGATTTCCACCGGGTCGTAGGGGTATGGCACGCTATCGACGAAGGCGGCCCCGCGTGGGGTGGTGCGCACTTCGCGGCGGGCGGCGGTATCGGCGGTGGCCATGATCACGGCGGCATCCAGTTCGTGCAGCAGTCGCGCCGCGTGCCATTGGTCGAACCGTGTGGCGTGGCTGCTGGCCAAGATGACCACGTCTGGGTTGCTGGACAACCCATCGTCGCACACGTCGGCAGCGGCGTGGCACCAGAGGGTTGCATAGTTGGCAGCGGCCAGGGTCATCAGCACGGGCAGCGCCGCCACCTCGCAAGGGTCGATCACGGCGATCAAGGGGGTCGCGGGAGAACGTTCCAGCATAGTGCACCTCTCTTCATCCCGATGATAGCTCCCCACGGTGAGACGAGCATGAAAGGTGCATGAGAATTTGATGAAACGCAGCGCCCACGCAACGGCACGCGGTGGCATCCATGGCCAACATTGCTTTGTTAGTGTATAGTCTGTAGAGTCAAGCAGGTGAGCGGGGCACGCGCCCGTCACCGCTGGCTACGGATGACTGGGGTGGAGGAACGCGTCGCCCACACTCGTGCTGACATCAAAACGGATGAGCAGTAAGGATGGGGTGATTATGGACGTGGTGAAGGACGTTGCTGCGCGAATGGCAGAGTTGGCTTGGGTGGTGGTGCTGGCAGTGACGGCGATGGGCAGCGGCCAAATGCCTGCCCAAGCAGCGACGCAGGTGGCATCGCCTGGTGCCCTGAGTGTGGCTAGCAATCATATCGTCGATAGGCAAGGGCACATCATCACCCTGGTGGGTGCCAGCCGTTGGGCGCTAGAGTTCGAGTGCCATGGTGATGGGCACTATTCCGTGGCGGATTTTCAGGCGATGCATGCCTGGGGCATGAACGCGGTGCGCCTGACCCTTTCTTCGGCCTATTGGCTGAATATTCGTGGGCTGTGCCCCGACTATCGCACCACGGTCGCGGCGGCGATTGCCAACGCCGAGCAGGCGGGGCTCTATGTGATGCCCGTTTTGCAGTTCGAAGCGCCTTTCCCTAGTTCGAACGAGATCCTGCACGGTGGCGCGCTCTATCAGATGCCCGATATGAACGCGATCCCCTTTTGGCGCGACCTCGCCACGCGCTATGCGAACGACCCGCGCATGATCTTCGAGATCTATTCCGAGCCGCACGATGTCGGGTGGGCGCTCTGGCGTAATGGTGGTCAGGTCCCCATTCGCACGACTTCCTATCGCACGCCGGGCATGCAAGCGCTGGTGACGCTCATCAATGGCATCGCCCCGCAGCGCCTGGTAGTGGTGGGTGGCCTGGTGTATGCCTTTGATCTGTCGGGAGTGACGGCAGGTTATGCCATCATTGGGCGCAACATCGTCTATACCACGCACCCCTATGACTATAGCAATAAGCAGGCATGGGCATGGCCAAGCGCCTTTCTGAATCTGGCCCGCCGCGTGCCCGTCATCGCCAGCGAGTTCGGCGAATTCGACCGAGGCTCACACTACATCGCCGCCGTCATTGCGGTGTTTCAACAGTTGCACACGGGCTACTTCGCCTGGGCCTGGACGGCGGGCACGGGCACGACCGATCTGCTTGGCGTCGGTGGCTGGGGGGGCACCCCCTCGGCCTATGGCCGCTACATCCGTGCCACGATGCTCGCTCACGCTTGAATGCGCCCTGCGCCCCACGCTTGGCGGGAGGTCAAGCGTGGGGCGGCTGGTTTATTCGCTTGCTGCCGTGTAACTCGCCCGCATGATTC
>JACDGC010000854.1 GCA_013815535.1 Ktedonobacterales bacterium | reverse complement strand
AGGTGATGCTCTTCACCGATCATCGTGAGGAGTTCGCGCATCGCCTCGTCTTGACTGCAAACCACGAGTTGTGCCATTGTCGGGATTCCCTCATATACCACTGGTTCTTGGGAATGATGAGGGTATTGTAGCCATGCCCAAATGGCGCTGTCAACTCATCACTAAACCGTTTCACGAACCAGGGGGACGGGGAGTGCTGCCTGGCAATGGGGTAGGCACACGGGTGGGGGTTGTCACAGGCACCACGGTGCTGCCCCCAGCGGGAGGGGCGTGGGTGGGTGTGGCCGGTGCGCCTTGCTCGCCGCCACTCGCGGTCGTGGGGCCACAGGCCACCGCCGCGCCATCATTCGGCGTGATGATGCCGAGCCACCAACCATCATTCGCCCCGCTCACCTGTGATGTGCTACTGCCGTCGCCCGCGAAATCTGCGGTGAGGGGAGTGAGGAATTGACGCACATATTGACATTGCGGACTCATCAGCGCGAATCCATAAGTCGCGTTACTCGCCAGACTGGTCGCGCGCACAAAAATATAGGATTGGGTCCCGCGGGTGATGCTGGCGGTGCCACTCACGCCTGAGCCATGCTGCGGGGTCAACGAGATTGATCCCAATTCCCGCACGGGGCTATACGCGTTGCCCGCCCCCACCAGCACCAAGGCAAGCAACCCAATGCCCGCCACCACTGCCACAAATTTCATCGCTACCCTCCCTGCGTGTTGCTCAGCCATAAGCGCATAGAGGGTGCCAAATCAGCCTGCTCGCATGTTCGTATGCTATCCGATAATTTCTCGGATTTGTGCGCCAAGTGTACGACGTGCTTGGAAGAGCATGTGAAGGATTTTACGCAGCGACCCCAGCGGAATTCCATCCACTGGGGGGCACAATCCCCTCACCTGAGGGCCATTTCGCCCTCGGGTTGTGGCAACAACAAGGCGCGGCGGCGAAATTCGTTGCTGAGTTCACGCAAGGCCGGTTGGTCGAGGCGATTGTCGGGGTGATGCGCCAGCAGGATCTGGACGTAAATCGGCTCTTCTTCCAGCGCAATGATGGCCAGCCGCCCTTCGGCGACATCGTGCGCGATGGCGAAGTAGGGCAGCATGGCGAGCCCCGGTCCCGCCTGAACCGATGACTTCACCGCCTCGATGTTGGAGAAGGCGTCGCGGCGCTGAATGGGAATGTTGGCGCGGCGCAACAGCCCCTCGAAGATGGCGCGGTAGGTGGATTGATCCTTATCCAGCACGATCACTTCGCCGCGTAATTCGTCGATGCTCACTGGCTCGGCACGCCCAATGAAGGGGTGGTCGGGGCGGGTGAAGAGGCACATGGGGCTGCGCGCGATGGGCTCCACCGCCAATTCGCGGTCGGTGTAGGGGTCGCGCTCGATCAGCAAGCCCAGCGCGGCACGGCGGTTGATGACCTCGTTGCGCACGACCGCGCTGCGGGCGGTAAAGAAACGCCAGCCGCCAGGGGGGAGGATGCCGCGCGCATGCATCGCCGCGCGCACCTCGGCCAGCAACCCTGTCGCCAGCGATTCAGGCAGGGCCACCACCAGTTGCCCGCGTGGCACAGGCGTTGCCAGCGTCGTCAGCAAATCATCAAAGGCCGCCACGATTTGTTGCATATACGCCAGATGACGCTCACCATGGCCCGTCAGACGTGGGGTCAGCCGCAGGTGGGGCTGCGAACGCTCGAAGAGTTCGTGGCCAAACCATTCTTCCAGCAACCGGATGCGCTCGCTGAGGAGGTCTTGGCTGACATTCAGGCGACGGCTAGCCTCCGCGATGGTGTGCCAGCGGCGATAGGCCAGCGCGGCCTCGAACCATTCGATGCGCGGGCGGCGTTGGCGGGGATTCCCCCCACTGTCGCCTTCGCGGTGTTGTCCTGCCATCGTACGCGTCCCCCTTGATCTCAAATACCCAGGGCAGCATTGCCCCGTGAGGTCCCAACGATGGGAGCATTGTACCACCAAATCCGAAAATTTGTCGGATTTAACCGCAGCGGTTTGCAGTAGGCAGTGGATGAAATGAATGTTATCATAGTGTTATGAACACTGTACAATGCTGTTCACTCAGGCAATGTTG
>JACDGC010000097.1 GCA_013815535.1 Ktedonobacterales bacterium | reverse complement strand
CTGGTTCCTTTTCTACGAAATCTTCTTCAAAACTCTTCGAGTTGATCGGGCCTGTGTTCCTGCCTACGCTGCGAATCGCGCTAAAAACCGTTGCAGCTGCTCGATGCCGTTCGTCAGGTCAGCTTCCATGTGACTCAGCCGCTCTTGCATACTTTGGATGAAGGCGCGGTCTTCATATGGGATCTGCTCGACCAAGGCTTGATCCAGCATATGTTGTTGTTGCAGCATTTCTTGGGTCATCGTGTGGATTCGGTTCACCAGTGCATTGCTGTTGCGCGTCACCTGCACAAAACCGTTACGCAACTGTTCGAGGTTATAGGCAACTGGGTTCAGTGGACCGAATGCCTGCTGTGGAATGGGATGGCGAATATTGCCTTGTGCGAGTTGGCTGACTACGTCATTGAGGCGCTGCACGCTCTGTTCCATCCCACCTAGGGCGGATTCCGCAGCCAGTGAGCGCGAAAGGCGTTCGAGCATTAGATTCAAGCTGACTGCTACCGGCAGAAGTTCACCTTTAACTGTCGGTGCGCGTGCAGTTAGATCTCCGTTGGCTACCCGTGCGTGCACATCCCGGATGATAGCGATCGCATCCTCAAGCCGTTGTTTTTGATCGGTCACACTTTGATAGGCTCGTGTGACTTCCGCAGTGCGATCTCCTTGCTCGATTGCGCGGTTGACGCTGCCAGCGGCAATCCATGACACCACTGCGAGTAAGGCTGATAGCAATATCGGCTGTACCACCACCGCGTAGATGCCAGAGCCTGCGAGGTACTGATCCAAGTTGCTTCTATGCGGGATGATAGAAAGAATCACGATGGTGAAGATGGCCCCATAGGCCCAGATGACAATGGACCAAACACGGGGAAGCAAAATGCCAGCGAACACAATGGGGACAACAAATAGATCAAATGGTTCAATATCCTGTAAACCGATCTTGTTATCGGGAAAGAGGCTTTGGCCGATGCTGATGGCGATGACAATGCCCAGCACGTACAGGGTACTGGCCGTTGTCACCCGATTAGCCCTACACAAGCTGGTGGTGAATAGGACGATGATAAAACCTAGCACGACGCCCCCGAACGCGCCAGCGTTGAAGCTGGGCAAAAAGGCCAAGGGGATCAAGCCAACGGACACACAGAATAACCCAAACACGAGGGTACTGAGAATCTGCGCCCGCCGCAGCCGTTCGCGAATGGTGCTGTTCATGAGTGCATCGGCACCAATATGTGGCATGATCACTCGCAGCCACAAGCCCCAAGGACCGCGAGGAAAATAGAATGGCTCACCCGGTTCCTCTGGTGTATCCAATGAAAACAAGTCTCTTTCCCCTTGCGGCTGATTGCTTCTTTGCCTATCTGACCGCGTAAACTCGTTCGTAGCTTGCGTTGAGAAAGGCGATGGCTCAGGAAGGGGGTGATTGTGGGACATCTTTGGCCCTTTCAGAGGAATACATGAGTTTGGGACAATTCTAACATGAGCGACGATGCAAAGACAAGTAGCAAATCTCTTTAACAACGTGACCTGATATGCGGTTTTTGTTGAGCGAGATGAGGTAGCCTCCTTGAGCAGTTCAGCGCTCTCAACGCTCTCTCATGAATCTGGATGAACTGATGATTCCCTGGTTTTGCTTGATTAACGCAGATAAATGGGCATTATTGTCTTGTTCTCCATGATGCCGATGCTCAACTCATAATCAATGCGTTGACAGGCCCATTCTTGCATATGTATGCTAACCAAGAAGAAAAAAGGGGTGGATAATGACAATACCATGTGTGCTCTGCCAAGGAGCAACCAGTGATGATGAATTAGTGCGCATCGAAGTGTGGAAAAATGACCTGTGGCGATTAACGGTCGCGCGCTTAGCGGAAATTCCTGGTTTTTCTTACCTCGAACCGATACGCCATATTTCCTCAATAACCCAATTAGATGGGCAAGAAGCGCGAACATTTGGTGAGGTTCTCGCACACGTCACCCATACTTTACAGCAAATAACGAGGAGTGAGCGTGTGTATGTCTATATATTTGGTGATAGCGTTCCTCACTTGCATATTCATCTTGCCCCCCATTTCGCTGGCGATGCCTTGAACGATCAGATGGTCAAAGGTGAAGTCATTATGGAACCCTTGCCAAATGGAGCACAGCGGATAACAAGTAAGGACTATCCGTTACTGCCAGAAGAACAACAGCTTGAAATCATCCAGCGACTTAAGCAGCAATTAGCGTAAAAGATTGCAATGCATGGTATACTAGCTGAGACAGTTTCCCTGAAAAAACTGTTACGAAAATTCGATGCAGAAATCGGCTCGTAGTCAAGGGTTGTGGCAGGCGAAGGGCGATAGTTCCATTGAATCCCTCTGGAACAGTTAGTCTAGGTTCGAATCCTGGTACCCCAGCCCTTGCCTCTTGTGACAGCGATGGAATTCCGCTCTGTGCCTAGTCTGAGGACAGACAAGCAGAGAAATGAAACCCACTCGCTGTATTGTCATGTCCGCGATTTACCCCCCTGGTAGGACGACTGTCTGCGCGATCCTCGTTTTCGCGCTGCGACGACTGTTTCAACACAGTTGGCCGAGCTTTCGTCCAGATGTTCCAGGGGAAGGAGTGGACACCTTGCCCCCAACCAAACCCTATCGCACGAAGGTAGAACCAGCCGAAACTCCACCAGTTCGCAAAGGCTCCCCACCCGTGCAAACGCTGGAAAGCGTCTTGCATCGCTATGTGAACTGGCACGAAGCCGAAGGCCATTCCCGCAAAACCGAGCAAGATGCAAAAACCAACTTGCACCCTTTTTTCAGGTATTTGAAGACGGAATTCGACATTACTCATGTTGAGCAAGTGGAGGTCGATCATATCCGCGCTTGGCTCGTATGGCTGAGGAACACGCCGAGCCAGCGCAAGCGACCACGCAGCAGCAAAACGATTGAAAGCTATTGCCGCCAGGTCATGGCGTTTTTTCGCTGGTGCATGGCCGAAGAGATTGTCACGCACAACCCGTTAGGCCGCTTGAAACTGCCACGCGCCGAGAAGAAGCTCATCCGTGTCTTTACGGATGCGGAAATCAAGCGGATGCATGAGGCCTGCCAGCCACAACCGAGCGGGTTACAGCCCGATGTCCGCCGCATGCTAACCACCCGGAACCGCGCAATTATGTGGGTGCTGCTCGATACGGGCATGCGCGCCTCAGAGCTAGGCGGCATCCGCTTCATGGACTTTGATCGGAAGCGGGGAACCGTCTACATCATGGGCAAAGGGGCCAAAGAGCGCAAATTGCTCTTAGGGCAACATAGCTACCACTATCTCACCGCGTACCTTGACCATTGGCGCGGCGAATTGAAAAACGGCAAAGACTACCTATTCCTGACCGATGATGGGAGCATGCTCACGCTAGCCACCATCACGAAGTCGCTGGCGCATTGTCCACAGACGTGCATCATCATGCACGGAGCCGCATTTTAAGCCACTTTCTGTATGTCATTGTTTGTCTACGTTTGCTCTTGTTTTTTGTCTTGGCTGTCAAGAAGAGGCCGTCCCTGATCGAGCCATAATCTCTCCCTTACTCGATGTCCCATTCATCGTCAATATAATTGGCGTCGTTTCGAATAAATTGGGCTTCTTCATAAGCTGCGTCGGCTTCTTGCTTTCTTCCCAGATGCAAGAGGATATCGCGTTTAGCAAACCAGACATTAGCTTGTCGCTTATGGGGTCCTGAAATACTCCCACTCGCAATGGAGCGCTCATAGCTAGAGAGCGCCGCTTCATAGTGGCCAAGGAGTGCAAGCGCATTACCATGTGTGTACCAACCATCGGCATTTTGTGGAATTGTAGCAAACTCTTGGTCATATAATTGCACTGAGCGTTCGAAACATTCGAACGCTTCGCTTAATCGCCGAAGGGATTGCAATACCAAACCTTTCATATACCACTGGAGAGGGTTGTTGGGATTCTGCTCAAGAGATTGCTCGTAGCAAGACAGCGCCTTATTGTACTGTTGGGCAATATAGAACTTCCAGCATCTATCTTCCATTTTTATTGTGTCTTCATTGCTATCACGATGGCTGTTATCAACAACAACCGCAGCCACTCTTGCACAAACGCACCTCACTCATTGCTATTATTCAACCCTATTGTCATCAGGATTGTGGCTCGGTTGGTGGAATACCCCTTTCCAATTTAACCACGCGCGTGGTCAATTCGTTAATTTTTTCATCAAGTGCCCCAAATCCTGCACGCACTTCTTGCCTTAGGAGTTGGAGGGTGTCGATAATGATTTGCTGGGTTGATTCAACATTTTCAAGGCGTCTTTCAACATTTTCGATACGATGGTGTAGCGCTTCATCACGATTATAGGATTCTGCGAAGCCGATCCGCATTTGTACGGCAAGCGCTTCATCCTTCGCATTGGCATATTCAACAAATTTGTTATGAACGCGGTCAAGGATAAGACTAAGATCGCGCTGATAAACGGGTTGTGATGGTGGTTGCGCTTGTGATTGTGGAGTTGTCATTATAGAAGCTCCTTTCACTTAAGGAGAGCATATCTTACGAGTGTCCTCTTGTCGAGATTTCTTATCGGTTATTTGCTTCCTTTCGATTTGCTGCTTTAAGGCTGCTATTCCTCTTTCCACTATCACGGCAAGAGATTAGAATGAGACATCGAGACTATCAACATAAAGAGGGGGAGAAGCTATGAGTCATTACATCTACTGTCAGGGGGCATTACAGCTTAATCACCAACTAACTCCGGCACACCATGCCTATTTACAACGGTTCGCCGAGATACGACTGATGAAACGTCATGTGGAGAAAATTGTCTTATTGCCCGATCCTTTGCGTGAGGCAGTGGGGTTGTCAGTGGGGCCGGAAGGGGCTTTTTATACGGGCGATTCTAACGATGCCGAAACCATAGCCGATGCTAATCACCCGCCAGAGGGGCAAAGGGATTTGTATTGTCCATGGCATCCCTCTGAGGATAGGATGCGTATGGAACCCGCCAGTTGTATCAATAATTGGGAGAATTCGTACGCCCATTGGATGTCGTATCTGATCCAACACTTCCTCGGTCCATGGGGCTACTCCCTCTCTGGCAGGGTGGCGGTGCGCTTCGAATCAGAGGAAATCAGTGGTTATGAGATGCACATGGATGAGAATGTATGGCGCTCCCCTCCCCAGTTCGTGCCCTACGGACTCCGGCAGCGTTCATAACCCATTGTATACAGCAGGAAACTAGCGTAGAGAGGCGATGAAGGGAATAACACTACCAGAATGAAGACAGCGTGTTAGAATGAAATAAAACAACTGAATAGGCATCTTAGAGCCACGACAAAGGCAACGACGGGATGCCAGCAGCTTAGGGTCGTCTGCGCTGCACTGTTAAAGGGATCGTCGTGGGCTTGATCCGTTTTATCAGTAGTTACATTTGAAGAGGTCGTGCACTTCAATGCGCGACCTCTCTTCTATGATGTTTTTGCAAGCGATGTATGGAATTTTGGCAACATTTGGTGAGTCAGTTTTATTGCATTTTGACAAGCGCACACGATTTATAGTGCACTGATTTTAGTGGATTTCGTAGCGAGAGAGAGGTGGTAAGGAATAGGAATATGACATTACGAGAGTTGCGTGAGTCGAAATCACTGACGCAACTGGAAGTCGCTATCAAACTGGGTATTACTCCAAACACGGTAGGGAATTGGGAACGAGGAACGCAAGAACCAAGATTTTCTCAAGTACCTGCTCTGGCTGAGCTTTATGGAGTAACTATTCAAGACATCTACGAGGCCGTCAAAAAATCTAAACAGTCATAGAGGACAACAAAAAAGCACCCACTCATGTCCTGCAAAAACATTGTGGATGCTTTAACGGTGAATCCTCATGAAAGGACTCTCCATGCCCAGTATATCCGTTTTGACCCCAAATGTCAAAACCGCCGCGCACCCTCCCAGTAGTAAGCCGCGCGAATCTCGCAAGCATGCAGAATGGAACGTCAAGACGTTGCCGTTCGCTGTTACTCATTCTGATGCCCCCACGCTTCCTGCTATTCAGCAGGCGGCGCTGGGGATTTTTGCGCGGATTCATCTGATCATTGCGCTACGCGAAAAGGAGGGGAACCATGGCCGCTAATCTGACCTTTGATCAATTCTACCGGGATGTGTTCCCCCAAGGGATTCGGTTCCTTATCAAAGTTTATGGGCTGAACTTCCACGATGCCGAAGAGATCGTGCAGAGTGCCCTAGTGGATTTTTGGTATGAACATCCCAATGTCTCCGACTTAGCCAAACCCTATGGCTTCTTTAAGGCGTTCCTGCGGATGCGGGCCTTACAAGTTGTGTCCATTCGCATGGCGTTGCCGGTGACGCTGAGCGATGCCCATCCCTCGGTCGTCAAAGATCAGCGGAAGCCCTCCCTGGATCTGCCAGTGGATGATCATGAGCACACCTACGGGGATTTCCGGCCCAGTGGCGGCGCTAGTGTTGAGGCGACCGTCCTCGCCCGCTTGGAATGGGAAGAGATCAGCGCGGTGATTCGCCACCTTCCGCTGCCACAGCAGATCATGATCAGCAGGCGGGCCCATGGCTACTCCTTCCCGGAGATTGCGGCCCGTCTGCACCAACAGTATGGGCGATTTTCAGCGCAAACCGTGGCCCAAACCTTGGTCGAGGTCCGTCGCACCTTGCGCCAACAGATGCAGGTGGCAAAGGGCACGGCGCGGATCAAGCGGGCCAAGCTGCATCAGCCCTGGTCCACCATCCATGCCGCGTGTCAGCGCTGTGGCACCACGACGATTGCCCATGCTGCGCATGGCTATTGTCATGACTGCTATCCCCAAATGCGGCGTCAGTTGCGCCGTGCGGGCATCGAGCAACGTATAAAGCATTACGAATGGTCGCATGCGTACCCGGCCTGTGTCGCCTGTGGCACGACCTCACATCCCCATAATGGGCATGGTTACTGTCGCCCCTGCTATTGGCGGCTCTTTGGTTCAGCCCAACGTGCGGCTGCTTTAGGGTAACGTGGGCATCTGATGCCAGATCTGCTGCTTGGCTCATCCCCCTTGCGTCTTCGGCCACCGCTCGGAGCGTCGGCCCCCGTCGGTTCGGACTCGTCATACCACGGGAGGACGGGACCCTGTCAAGGGAGCCACAGCGGACTTGACAGGGTGGCCGGACGTGGTAGAGTCCAGCGAACCGATGGGGGCAGATGCGGCCTAGTCGATGACGGAGGGGGGATGACCGCGCGCCCGTCCCCCTTTCTGCGGATCGGCACAACGGTCTCGTCCTCGTCGCCTCGTGGTAGCACAGTGTTCCCCCTGTCCAGCGGGGCGTAGGCCCCGCTGTCCCCTTGTGAGCGAGCGCCCGCCGCTTGTCGGCGGCGCATGTCGCCGCGTGGCGGCGACTGCGAGCGAGTGAACCCAACACAACGGGTTCCATTGGCCGCCATCTTAGTATCACGCGATCCTCTATCTACATTCTATCTGCATACCTTTTCCTGCCGCTCTGTGAGCGGGTTGGTGCATGTCCATCTGCACATTATTGCTTCCTCAACGGTGGGTAGTTGAGCAACATGACAATACGACCTTAAATGCGGTAGGTTGTTAGGGTGTTTGAATGTATGAATACAGGGAGATGCCCCCTATCCATTAACGGTCCCACGCCATTATCACCAACCATATCCACAGGCTACTGGAACTGAAATGATTGAGTCGGAGATTCCGCTGTGAGCGAATGGAGATGTAGGGTGGGAGAGAGGGATCTTCTTCCAGAATGCGCACGAATTGCTTGAGGGTGGGGGCGTCGAAGAGCATCCGCATCGACATCTGTTTCCCGGTTGCCTGCGCAACACGTGAAAGGATTCTCATCGCTTTCAAAGAATCACCACCTAATGCAAAAAAATCCGCATCTTCAGTGAGATAATCTATATGAAAAACTTTTTCCCATATAGCGAGCATGAGCGCAATCTTCTCCGATTGCTGGTGTTTCAACATGATGTTCCCCCTTGCACTCCTTAACTCAAATTCACATCACCTAGCATCTAGGCCCAGCTTTTAGGACGTCGTCACGGATGGCAATTGGCCGTAGGCGAATGAAAAACAGCATCCCATTCACCAGGATATCCACTATGAGACCCGACAATAATGTTGACAAATGAGCAGAGGCCCTCTTGCGGAGCATTGGATTGCACGGCCATCAAGGTAGTGGCTGTTGTCGCGGTGATGGTCCAACCCCCTGCGGGGATCGACTGCTTCATAAAGGCGATAATGGAGGCCGGATCCCCTGCACTACAGACCCAATATAAGTAGGTGCCATCGGCATCGGTCACATGAGTGAAATAGGTTGTAGGGGGATATGCGAACCCGACTGCTGGGCCATTAAACGAACTCGTTGGAGGACCGCCTGGGGTACGCGTGGGAAAGTCGGCAGGATTGCAGACGCCGGGTGCTGACGTAGCAGTTGGTGGTGGAAGGGTGGCAATGCTGGTTATACTCGTGGAATGGGAGGGTCGTAAGGCAATGACCGCAACAAATACGGTGATGACTAATAGGAACAGTACTACACCACTTACCCCTGCCCCTTTGGATGTCTGAAACATACGTCCTCCTGGATGATGCGGTACATTCATGCGGGCCTGTAAGCTCCGCCAAATCTGAGATGAGAGATCCGGGACTTGTTGCCGCTGGAAGAGCTGCGCTGTCGAAGTAAACAGGCGCACTCGCGCGAGACAGACCGCACAGGTAGGGAGATGCGCTTCAAAGCGTCGTGCGGCCTCTTCGCTTAACAAGTTGGCACGCCAGGCGGCAATATCCTCCCCCTGATATCGGAGCGCACACTGGTCGGTTGGGTGAGTCATGGTCGCCCCCCTTTGCGCTCATACTGCTCGCGAAACTGTACGCACGCTCGCCACAGCGCCATCTTGACGGCGGTGCGCGGCATGCCCAATGTCTGGGCAATCTCATTCCCCGTCAAGCCGTGCACCTCGCGCAATACCAACATCGCCCTGGCACGTGGTGCTAATTCGAGGAGCGTTTCGCGGACAAGATCCTGCTCGACGATCCGCCGTCCATGATCACTGGTCGATGGACCGAGAGTGTCATCCAGAGGAATGACGATGCGAGCAGAGGAGAAACGCTGATGCAGATACCGTAGCGCGAGATTGCTCGCTACCTTTATCAACCATGCACCAGGTTTCTCATACGAGCGAATAGTAGCGAAATGCTGCCATGCACGTAAAAACGTTTCTTGACACAGATCCCCGGCACTTTGCTCATCCCCGGTCATGCGCCAGAGATAGCGGGTAATTTCCGGTTCATAGCGCCGGAAAAAGGTTTCGAAACTCTCGCTGGTGGAACCAGAGTTCGTATCCCATGCACCTCGAAGCGCAAAGAGGAACCTTCCCCGCCATCGAGGGCGTGCGACGGGGAAAGTAAGCGAGAATGGTAGCATGCCATACAACTCCTAAGCCTACAGGATACGCACTACAAATACACATACCCATGCCTCATAAAAGGTAACATCCTGCGGGAAAAGCTGTGCTTTTCGGCACCGTAAAGTAAGAGGGGGTAGAAGCGATGAGTTTTCAAGGGATGAAGGCGGGAGCACCGTTGCGCAAACATCTGCGGCATTGGGAACAAGTCTGTCTCTATCTGGATTGTCAGCCCTTCCGCTCGGTGCGCTTTCCGTTTCCTGATGATCCCCCCATGTCGTCGCGGCTGTTGCGGCGCATGCAAGCCTTCAAGCTGGTGCGCCATTGCCATACGGATTGCACCTATCGCCTCGCCGTTCGTTGGCGCTCCATTTTCCAACGGCTGTGGGATGGGGCGGATGAAGAGGAGGCGGCGGGCGATGCTGGCCCTAACGTACTCGGCGATCCCTTCATCGCGGATGCCAACGTGGATACGATGTATGTGAGCCTCCTGGCACCTGAGCG
>JACDGC010000853.1 GCA_013815535.1 Ktedonobacterales bacterium | reverse complement strand
GGTCGGCTGGATCAAGAAGCCGCTTTGTCGGTCATCATCATCTATGCCTTGGTGTGTGTGGGCACGTTCTTCTTTTTCCGTCGCCAGGGGCGCGGGCACTTTAAGCTGGTGCGCCACGCGGTGATGCCCTTTGGGGCGACGTTCATCATCTTCGGAATCTTTGTGGCGGCCTCCCTGCCTGCCAGCGCGACGGGTCCCGCAACGCTGGCGACGGTGCTGCTGTCTTTGCCGCCCTTCATCGTCGGTGGTTGGGTGCTGATTGGCATTGGGGTCATCATCGCCATGGGCAAAAAGCTATCGCAGCCCGTGACGATGTAACCTCCTAGTGTCAAGCTGGGGCACGGATGCCCCATCATCGCCTCATCCCTCGGGCGGAATCGGGAGGCGCACATAGAAGGTGGTGCCCTCACCTTCGACTCCGGTGCTTTCGGCCCAAATGGTGCCACCCATGGCCGTTACCAAGGTTCGGCAGAGATATAACCCCAGCCCATTGCCGGGCACGTGCGAGGTAATGTCGCGTGGCAGCCGCACGAAACGCTGAAAGAGAATGGGCATCTGTTCTGGGGGAATGCCATGGCCAAAATCGCGCACGGCGATCTCGACGCGCGGGCGAGCAAGTGGGGGGCCAGCGGGAAGATGGCGTTGATCGGTGTCATCGCAGCGCACGGCCCATACGTCGATGGCCGTGCCAGGGGGCGAATATTTCATGGCATTCGCGAGCAGGTTGGTGAGCACCTGGCGCAGACGCACCGTTTCGCTCCACACCTGCAATTCATGGGGGACATTCACACGCAGGTCACGCGCGGCTAGCGCGTCGCCAGGGCGGCTGAGCGTAGAAGCAGACGCCACGATGCTCTCATAAACATTGACCGACTCGGGAGCCAGACTCTCGGCCCATTGTTCGAGTTGGCGTGTCTCCAGGATGCTCTCGACCAATGCTTGCAGTTTTTCACCTGCGGCGAACGCTTCATCAACGAGCGGTTGCAAGGGGGCTGGCAAGGCTTCATCAGCGTGTTTGATGATATCCAGATAACCGATCACCGTCATGACGGGATTGCGTAACTCATGGTTGATGCTGGTGATAAACTGATCTTTCAGTTCTTCGACCTGCTTCGAACGAAAATATTGGACACGCGTCTCATGCAAATCGCGCATCGTCAACTGATACGAGCGCCACTGAAAGAGCAGCAGACTCGTCGTCGCCCAATAAAAGATGAGGGCCACCGCGCACGTTTCCGGTGCAGTGCTATAAAACGCCGAATAACCGGCTGCATGGGGAGCCAGGAAGAAACCGAATACGGTGTCGATGGTGGCGAAAACGGCGGTGCTGACCAGCGCCCAGGCCGCGCCGCTCAGGCTGATGATGGCAATGATCCCTTCCAAAACGACCAAATAGGAGGGGACTAATCCCTGCGTAGCGGTCAGGCGGAAGATTTCCAAACTCGACAGCAGCGAGACGGCCAGGGTGAAAAACAGGGTGGCAAGGCGCACCTGCTTCCGCCGCGCGCTCACCACCGTCAACATATATACGCTGTAGAGAAGGATGACCGGAATCAAGCGTACCAGGCGAATGAACCAGGGCAGGGTGGGAAAGATTTGGAGATCAAACACGAATTCATCAAGCATAATGAAGAGAACGGTAAAACTTAAGATCACCCCAATGCGTTCGAGCAAACGCAGCCGCCGATCGTCATCATAGCTTCGTTCCATGCGTTGCTCGGTGTCACTGATGGTGAGCATTGGTTGCTGGGTCATGCGTCAGCACCTCCATCACTGGGTGGCTCTTGCTCGGCAAGGGCACGGAGCGCTTTTTGTCGGTCAGCTTGGCTGCGTCTGATGACCTGATGAATGATGGGAATCAATTGCGATGGCATGATGGGTTTGACCAAAAACTCATCAGCACCTGATGCCAGCCCACGGAAATGTTCGCGGTCCTGAATGAGCGCGGTGAGGATGATCAAGGGAATATCCGCTGTGGTGGGATCGCCGCGTAGGGCGCGCACGACTTGATAGCCATCTAACCCTGGCATGCGGACATCAACCACAATGCAATCAGGCATGAGGAGGAGGGCACGCTCTAATCC
>JACDGC010000096.1 GCA_013815535.1 Ktedonobacterales bacterium | reverse complement strand
GTTCTTTCACGTGCATACTCCGCAATCTGGCGATGTGCGCACATTGCTGGCCGGGTCGGGCGGTGGGTCAGGGTCCGTGCCCTGGCGTCCGTCGCGGCGCGGGATCGGCAATTGCCGTACATCCGCTAATGAGTCTACGCCGCCAGTGTGAGGTCGTGCTCGCGGTCCAGGCCCGCGCTACGGGCGTGGGAGCGCTCTGATTCGCCCTTGAACCAGTGCTCCAGGTCGGCGGTTTTGGCTATTGTGTCTCATCTGGTGAGCGCTGTCAAGTCTTTTGCGTCACATCTGCAAAGTGGCTAGGCCGATTGGCCGTGACATCCTACTGTTCAGTATCCTCACGGGCCAAAGCGTCGAGCGCGCGAGCGATTGTCGCGTCGATTTGCCCCACCAGATCGCCCGCCAGTTTCGAGTTGGCGATGACCCTGGTCGCCCCGGCAGCGCGGGCGGCACTCTGGTCAGCGATATCGACGTGCGAGCCATAAGCCAGCACGGGCACCCCTGCCGCCTTAGCGGCGCGGATGGCGCTGGCCCAATCGACCCCCGCTGCGCCGAAATGCACCAACGCTGCCGCCGGGCGAGGTTCGGTCGCCAAACGTGCTGCCAAGTCGTCAGCGGTCTTGACCACCTGGCAGCCCCGCTCGGCGGCTTTCAGCGTTTCGCGGATCTTGGCGACAAAGAAGAGGTCGCGCTCCAGCACCACGACGTCAGTCATCGGAGCGTTCATAGACGGGTCGCTGGAACTGTTCGGCCAATTCGGCATTGATGACGCCAATGTCGTGCCACAGGTCTGGGGTATAGACGTGGTGGCGTCCCGTGCAAAACTCATAGCCACAGTTGCGTTCGTGGCTGGTTTCAAAGATCAGGTTGTCGCCCTCGACCGTGACCCAGATGTGCTTGCGCGAATAGCCATCGCCCCATTTCAAGAGCATGCCCTCGCTATATTCATCGAAGCGCCCCTGGCCATAGAGGTAGTTGCGGTTGAAATAGTTCAGTAACTCATGGATGTGGCTTTCCTCCACCACCCGTGCCACTGCTGGCCGCATTTTGGTGGTGGCGTCGGGCGCGAGATCCGCCGTGGGGATGGTGAGGTAGCGTGACGACTTCTGCGCCTGGGCGATCAGTTCCTGGACCGCCATCGCTTCCTCATCCGACATGCCACGACTCTGGCCGAGAATGGGGGTGGGGTCCTGTGGATTGCTCATAAGAAAGGCCTTTCTGTGCTGAACACTGTCACCTCTTATTATACCGCGTCAGCACAGATGGCATCCACCTCGACCTCGACCAGCATGGCCGGATCAATCAGGCGGCTGACCTCCACCATCGTCGCAACGGGGCGGATCGTGTGGAACATTTCACCATGGGCACGACCAATCGCGTCGGATTGGCTGATGTCCGTGACAAACATGCGCGTGCGGACGACATCCGCCATGGTTGCGCCTGCCGCCACCAGCGCGCGTTCGATGTTGCGCAGTGCTTGCACCGTCTGGGCATAGGGATCGCCTATCCCAACGAGCGCGCCATCATCCCCCGTCGCGGTTGTCCCCGCGACCACGACGTGGTTGCCCACCCGCACCGCCCGCGCATAACCCACACTGGTTTCATATGGGCTGTTGCCGCTAATGCTCTGACGTGTCATGGCTACGTTTTCCCCTCTTCGATAGACCAAACCGCCCATCTGAAAGCGGCATATGGCCTTGCTTTGGCCACATTTCGCAATTTGTGGTGGTTGCTCTGGCATTTCGCTCTGAGCATTCTTTATGATATAACGTGCGGCGCTGTTTGCCGCCGGTGCAGGTGAAAGGAACCAGGGCTATGCAGCAGCAACAATGGGAATATCTTGAGGTCGTGTTAGATCGCGTGCATGGTGAAAAACGCCCCCGTTATCTCAACCAGGCTGAGCAGAGCGGTTGGGAGCACGGCCCCACTGCCATCGCGTACTTCAATACCTTGGGCCAGCAAGGGTGGGAACTGATTCTCGCCTCGGGCGAACAAGGCGAGGAGTTCCTTTTCAAGCGCCCCGTGCAGCGCGTGGCGGCGCGTGAACGGTCGCGCGATGGCTCGATCGCCCAGGCATCGTGAGCATGACAGACAAAGTGGGACGCGTTCCTATGCTATACTAGTCGCGTCTGATTCACAGAAGTAGGTAGAGGTATCAGCCCAAAGGGAGCGCCCATGTCTCAACCACCGCCATCACCAGATCCGTATGAGCAAGTGGCCGCGCAGCTTGGTCAACCCGCGCAACCACCGCCGCCCAACCCACCCTACACGGGCTATGGGTCCCAGGCTGGCTATGCCGCACTGGCGCAGCCGCCCTATCCACAACAACCAGGCTATCCGCCGCAGCCTGGGTATCCATCCCCAGGCTACCCGCAGCCCATGCTGTCGCAACAACCCTATGGGCCGGTGAGGAATCCGCGCGCGAATTCGGCGTTGTTTTATGGCATCGTCTCCGTTGTGCTGGGCGGCATCACGTTGGCCACACGCATCGGCTTCGCGGGCATCATCACGGGCGGGTTCGCCATCTTTTATGGCATCACCAGTCTGATCTTTGCCAATCGCTTTCCCCACAAGCCGGGGCGCGCGCAATCCATTGCCGCCATTGTCCTCGGCAGTCTCGCGCTCCTCTTCGTGATCGTGGGGTTCCTCCTTCAACTCGCCGTGACCAGTTCTTACTGACAGATGAAGGTGTTCTCTACCCACACGTGCTCATAGAACGCCCTCATCTTCCTGGCAGCCTGCACGCGCACATTCTCGTCATTGTGGGCGTTGGGGCCGCTCGTTACGCAGCATGTGAGAGCGGCGCGAAGGGAACTTCAACGATCAGGTGCCGCTCTGTGGCGAGGACTGCCAGGAAGGCCGCGAATACGTCAGCAGCGAATTGACCCTTGGCCACACAATCGTGCAGCAACGCGACGCCCTCGGCGACACTGCGGGCAGGGTGGCATGGTCGCTCAGCACCACAAGATTGCCCACAAGACCCTATTGGGAAACAGCGCTGAGACGACTAGATTTGAAGAGAAGGGGACCATGATGGTCCCCATTGCACCACCCGTGCGCTCACGCCATTGTTTGCAGAGGAGGCAGCATGCTCATGACCCCCATGATTCGTCCCTTTCCCCCCACCCCAACCACTGACCTCGTGGATGCCCCACTGGCCGAACGGCCCACATCAGCCCTGCATCTCGTCCACCAGCCCCAGGTGCCAGGTGTCACCCGGCAACGCTACCGTGCCCATGTGCTGCTGGTTGACGCCGATCCCCGTGCCCGCGAACTGCTCTCGATCTTTTTGCGGCGGCGCGGCTTTCGAGTTTGGGTCGCGGGGAACGCGATGGCAGCGCAAGCGATGTTGGCGCACCAATTGCCCGATGTGCTGTTGCTCGACACCAATCTGCCGCCCCTCGCGGGGGGCGATCTGCTGCCCCATCTGCGGCGTCAGCGTGCCACCGCGTTATTGCCCATCATCATCGTGTCGCCGCTCGGCACGGCCCGCGACATCCGCCATGGATTGGCGCAAGGGGCCGATGATTACATCACCAAGCCCGTCGAACTCAGCCTGGTGGAAGCGCGCATCAGCGCCCTGTTGCGGCGCGAAGCCCGCCTGCGCCTGGCATATGGTGTGGGGGAAGGCGCCTATTCTGAAATCGCCGCCACCCTCAACGAATAGGCTAGGGGGGATGTTTGCCTGACGGAGCAGGCGTGGCGTGCATCACACCGCAGGATGATTGATCTGGCATGGCAGATGCTGACTTCTCGCCGCAGAGATGTCGTCAAAACCTGTCCGCCGTAAGACACAGCGAACATGGGGCCAAAGCAAAGGGGCTTGCCTATGTTGCGAAAACCGTGGTGGTTTGCCAGCACCCTTGCCACCGTGGGCATGGTTGGGCTGGCGGCCACATCGGGCGTTGTCGCCCTCGCCGTGCGTTTCGTTGCCGAACTCACTAAGCCACACCAGGACTATGCGGAAGCAGAGTTCGCGGGCATCCTCGCGCACGCCTGGGCGGTGCCGGACCCGGAACCTGAGCCCCCCCTGGAATTGCAACGCGCGCTGCACTTCCATGCGCCCCACGGCCCGAGGTTGCGCGGCGACTTTTGGGCGCAACCCCACCCCGCGCCAACCGTGGTCGTCTGCCACGGTTACCGCATCTCGCGGGCAAAGTTGCGTGCGGTGGCGGCGTTGGAATATCAGCATGGGTGCAATGTGCTCACTTTCGATTTTCGCGCGCATGGCGAAAGTGAAGGGGGGCTCACCAGCGGCGGCATCGCAGAGATCGCGGATCTGCGGGCTGCCATCGACCTCGCCGCCGCGCAGCCCGAGACGGTGCCCGGCGGGGTGCTCATCCACGGCTTCTCGATGGGCGCGGCGGTCGCGTTGATGACGCTGCCCCACCTCCACGTGGCGGGGGTCATCGCCGACAGCCCCTATGCCCGGCTCGACGACATCCTGCGGCGGTTGGTTCGGTGGCGGCTGACGACCGAAAGCAGCGCCTGGGACCCGCGTTTGCAGCGGCTGCGGCACGTGTTCCCCGGCGTGGCATGGGCGACGGTGGCGACGAGTTCGGCGCTCTTTCGGCTGCGCTATCATCATGAATTGCTCGCGCGCACCGACCAGCGCATGCGGCGTTTGTCCCCACGGCAGCGGCAGCCCGCGTGCATGACGCCCCTCTTGCTCATCCACACGACGCGGGACGGGATGATCCCCATCGACCATGCGCGGCGCATCGCGGCGGTGGCGCGGCTGACGCACATCCCCCTGGTGACCTATTTCCCCGAATCGGATGTCCATTGTGGGGGCTATGGGGCCGACCCCGTCACCTACACGCGCATCTTATGTGATTTCGTGGAAACGTACACGCCTTTCACCTTCGCTCGGCGCGCGTTGTGAGCCTGGGGGCAGCTCCCAGGTTGTCTGGGCACCGCTGTAAAGCAAGCGGCGACAGCGCGGAGCCAAGCAGGCCTGACATGGCACGCATTCTCGCCTGGTGCACGGGGAAAAAGGGGGGCTGACGCTGGCAATCACCCGCATAATGTGCTATACTGAGGGTACTGATTGACAAGACCCCCATCCCAATACCCCATTAGAAAAGGAACCACACCCCATGGCCAAGAAAGGCGAACTTTCCAAAACCGCCAAAGCCTCCCTTGCATTGAAAGATGATCGCAACCATCTGACGGAGCGCGTGTGCGCCAAATGCGGCGAGCGCATTCTGCTGAAGGAACTCTACCCCGTGAAGGTCGCCACCAAAGGAATGGTGTTCTACCACAAGCAGCACTATCAGATGTAGCCCCCGGCACCATCTGCCAAAAACCCGACCGTCCGTCTCCCCAGAGATGGGCGGTTTTTTCATGGGAAAACCTGGACCGAATGTAAAGCCTTTGTGTGGTGTGATATTCCCCGTAACCATTGTTCTCGCACCTTCGTCTGAATGTCTCAGGGCATCTTTGTGAGCGATCTGGTTATCAGCGAACGACGCGGTTCACCCCAGGACGTTTTATCCGGCATTATCGATAGTGCGCAGGACTGTTGCTTGCAACCAAAATCGATATCAAAGGAGTAGTGGATAGTGGATCGGCAATCGGTGAATCGCATAGCGCTGATAGAAGGTTTAAGCGAGCGGACCATCGCGCTTTTTGCCCCATCATGGCGCTGGATGCTCGTCATCGCGGGCTGCGGCATGCTCTATCTTTCCATCCGCCAGATCTCGCCCGCTTCGGGGACGCTCGACCTGAAGATGATGCTCACTGGGGTGATCATGACGACGGCGGCCCTGGCAGCATTTTACACCGCGACCCGCCCCAGCATGCCCGAGCGTTTGCGTGCCTGGTGGCAGGGCCTGCCACCACTGCTGCGCTGGCGGGGCTGGCGGGCCATCCTCACCATCTGGCTCCTGCTCGCCTCGTGGGAAAGCTTCAACGCCCAATGGCAGGATGCCGCGCGGGGTCATTACCCCAATGATGCCATCGCGTATGTCCATGAAGATGCGGATCTGCTGATTCGCGGCCAAAATCCCTACACTGCGGATGGGGCGTTTTGGGAAGCCGCCGCGCGTTGGCCGCGCTCGTTGGCGACGCCATTGCTGGGCAGCGAGAACTTTGGCAGCAATATCCATCGCTATCCCTCGGGGCGTCACATCGGCACCGTGCTGGCCTACCAGCTCAACAATCCGGCGGCGCGGGGCAATGACTTCGACCCCGCCACTGTGCATAACTATCCCGCTGGCGTGATCTTGCTGGCCGCGCCGTTCGCTTTCTTGGGCTTGCGGTCGATCATCTGGCTGAACTTTTTCATGCTGCTGCTGTTGATCGGCGTCATCGTCGCGTATACGCCCAAGGGGGCGCGCGCCCCAATGGCAATCGCGCTGCTGGCGAACCCGTTGGTGCCGATGTTCACCCTCTTCATGAACTTCGATGTGGTCAGCATCGTCTTCGTGCTGTTGGCGTGGCAGTGGCTGCGTGATCGGCCGGTGCTCTCGGGGCTGGCGCTGGGCTTTGCCTGCGCAGTGAAGCAGGTGGCCTGGTTCTTCGTGCCGTTTTATCTCATCGAGGTCGCTCGGCGGCAGGGCCTGCGTGCCGCCGCCAAGCAGGGCGCCTGGCTGGGGCTCGCCTTCGCCGTCCCCAATCTGCCATTCATCCTTCAGGCCCCGGGTGCGTGGGCACACAGCATGTTGATCCCCATGGCTGACCCCATGTTCCCCCTGGGCTTCGGGCCGATCATCCTGATGCTGGGGAAAGCGTTGCCGGTGTTGCCCGCCAAGGTTTGGACCGTGCTGGAGTTGGGGAGCTGGATCGCGCTGTTGGTCTATCAGTGGCGTCGCAAAGCAACGACCTCGGATGGCCTGCTCTTTGCCTTGGTGCCGCTGTGGTTGTCATGGCGTAGCCCGATGAATTACTTTGCGTTGGTGCCGATGCTGGTGCTGTGGCTGACGGCACGCATGCACGATGCCCCCCAGTCGCAGGCCGCGACAACGAGGGCGGCGGCTGAAGATGAACTGGCAACGTTGGACGATCCTTTCTTCGATCTGCCAGATTTCGCGCCACCCGAGCCGGAATTGGCAGGGGTGAAGTAGCGCCGCTCTCCGCGTGGCACCGCCACAAAGCTGGGGTGCCACGCGAAGGTGCATTCCCCATAGATTGCCATGCAGTGCGGCGGGGTGTGGCGTCGCCTTTGCCAGATACGCTATGATCTGAGGAGAAGTGATGCGGCCTCCCACCATACAACAGGGGCCGATCCATTGGAGAACAAGACGCACATGCGACGAATAACGCGCCAGATGCACGTCGGCAACGTCAAAATCGGGAGCGATGCTCCCATCGCCGTGCAATCGATGACGACGACATATACCCGTGATATCGACTCCACCGTGGCCCAGATCAAGCGCCTGGAAGATGTTGGCTGCGAGATCGCCCGCGTGGCCGTGCCCGAAGTGGCCGATGCCGAGGCGCTGGGCGCGATCAAACGCCAGATCAAGATCCCCCTGGTTGCCGACATCCACTATGACCCCAAGTTGGCGATGATCGCCATCGAGCAGGGCGTGGATAAGATCCGCATCAACCCCGGTAATCTCAATGGCCAACGGACGGCCTTTGACCAGATAGCCAAGGCTTGCATGGAGCGCGACATTGCCATGCGCATCGGCGTCAATTCGGGGTCGCTGGATGCTTTGCACCAACGCGAAGCCGAGATGCGCAAGGTGCAGGTGCGTTTGCTGGAAGATGGCACGCTGGAAAAGAGCGATCCCGCTGACGAGCGCCGCCGCGAACGCGACGACCTGACTATGCGCATGGTCGCCAAGGCGCTGGAATATTGCACCTGGGCCGATGAGTTAGGCTATTACAACTATGATGTCTCGCTGAAATCCTCGAACGTGCTGACGGCGGTGCAGGCCTATCGCGCCTTTGCCGCGCGGTCGGATGTGCCGTTGCACCTGGGCATCACCGAGGCGGGCACGCATGTGACGGGCGCGGTGAAGTCGGCGGTGGGTTTCGCGCTGCTGCTCTCCGAGGGCATCGGCGACACCATCCGCGTTTCGCTGACCGCCGAGCCTGAAGAAGAGATTCCCGTGGCCTACGAGATCCTGCGGTCGCTCGAACTGCGGTCGCGCGGCGTCACCTTCGTCTCGTGCCCCAGTTGTGGGCGCGTAGAGATCGACGTGATGCGCGTGGCGAACGAAGTGGAAAAGCGTTTGGCCAAGGTGCAAACGCCCATCCAAGTCGCCGTGATGGGCTGCGTCGTCAACGGTCCCGGTGAGTCGCGCGATGCCGATGTTGGCCTGGCAGGCGGGCGTGGCAAAGGCGTCATCTTCCGCAAGGGCGAGGTCGTCAAGACCGTCCCCGAGAGCGAGTTCTTGGACGCGGTGTTGCAAGAAGTCGCCAGCTTGTTGCCCGAAGCCGAAGCCAAGATCGTCTACCCTGGCACTGGGGAACTTGGGGCCGTCAGCGGTGGTCGCACGCGCAAAGAGGGCTATAAGTCGCTGCCAATGGCGACGGCTGCCACCTCAGAGGAATAAGCCGTACCCATTGCCACAGAGGGCACGGGAGTTTGCTCCCGTGCCCTCTGTGCGTCCCATTAACCGCGCCACCTTGCTCTCTTATGGATGGGCGGGGGTGCCAACGCCATAGTGATAGACCATCAGCCCACCATAGTAGCCCGTCAGGGTGAGCAGCACCAGCCCACCGACACTTGCCAGCAGATACAGGCCGATCAGCAGTCGCGTTGGTGGCGCCTGGAAGACAAAGGGGATGATTCCCCGCAATTGCTTGTCGGCTCCATTCGCCAGCGCGGGGGCGATGCTCCGCAGCCCGAGCAGCACCCGTGGGAGCAGGGCCACGATGCGCACCGCGAAGAGCGCCGCGAAGATGGCCCCCGTCGCAAAAGCGAAATGGCTATGTTGGTTGATGATGCCCCCGGCCAGCGCGGTATGCGCTGAATGTTCGCTGAAATTTCCCGTCAGCCCAGCGACCAGCGCCCCCACCACGCCGAAACCCAATAGCCAGGTCGCCATGTCAGCCAAATTCCAGCGGCGCAACAGCGCCGCCAGCCCATCCATCACGACGCTCAGGGTCAGCAGGGCAATCGGGAAATGCACGACGATGGGGTGTAACTCAGTCAACGAAATCATCAGGGCTTGGTTCCTTTTGTGGCAATTTGAGTTGCTGGGGAATCGCTCTTGGATATGTGCGTAGCGACGCTCTTTTATGCCAAGGTGACGTTTCCACTTTTTTGATCGACGGTGATGGTGAGGGGGGCTAATGGTGTTTGCGCGGGACCTTGCACCACCGCAGCGTCCTGGGCGGGGTCAAAAGCCGCGCCGTGACACGGACATTGCAGCAATTGCGAATTCGGATCGAATTGTACCGGGCAACCCTCGTGCGTGCAACTGGCATTGAAGGCGACCAATTTGCCTGCTGTGGTGCGCACCAGCACCCCCGGATCACCCGTGGTGGGGATGGTGAACGCGACGGCGCTATTCTTCGCGATGGTGCTTGACTGCGCGATGATATTCGTCGCCGTGGTTGTCGCTGTCGGACTGCCACCAACTTCGGTGGCCACCGCGACGGGCGACGGGACTGCCGTGGCGGGGTGCAGTGCATTCCACAACCAGGCCAACCCCAGCATGCCCACGCCGCCTGCCCCCGCGCCCCAGAGGAATTCGCGCCGTGCCAACGCTGCGCGCTGCACCCGTGGCCGCGCCCCCGCGCGATTCGCCGCGCGTGCGCCCTTCGGGGCGGGTCCGGTTGCCACCACGTTTGGGTTCGTGCTCGCTGGTGCTGGTGGGGCAACATCCGCCCCCAACACGAACGCGAGGGTTGGCGCTAACCAGCGGCGCTGGTCGGGTGTGCTGCGTGCCAAGAGCCACGTGGTGATGGCCTCATCCACCGCTGGCAGCGCCAAATGCCCCGCGCCCGCGAGCATGACGGGCAACCACGCAAAGAAAAAGACGATATCTGGCCCGAAAAAGTAAGGGTGCACATTCCAACTGGCGGACAAGAAGAAGATGAAGCTGAGCAA
>JACDGC010000852.1 GCA_013815535.1 Ktedonobacterales bacterium | reverse complement strand
GTTGCCCACCAGACGCCCCCGCTCCGTCAGGCGCAACGCCCCCTCGGCATATTCTAGGAGGCCCCAACGGAGCGGATCAGCCGCTTGTGCGGCAAAGACCGCCTCGAACGGGTTGCCAAAGCGTGCCGCGAAATGCGCGAGATCCAGCCCCTCATTCAAGCGCAACGCCAGGATCACGGTCTGTGACATCTCGGTGGCGCGGCTGGCCGTGTCGCTTTCCACCACGGGACCACCAACAGCACCCACGGGGCCATCCGGCGACCAATCCGCGATCGCACGCACATATTCGCCGACGCCGCGCACATTCGAGTAGCGGCGCTGCTCGTAATACGAAAATGCCCCCGCGCCGACGCCAAGATACGGCAGGTTACGCCAATAGGTCAGGTTGTGTTCGCTCCGCCGCCCGTCGCGTGCCCAGTTCGAGATCTCATATTGCGCGTAGCCCGCGCCTGCCAGCCGCTCTTGCGCGGCCACATACATATCGGCGGCGCTGTCTTCGCTGGCGGGAGCCACCTGCCCAGCCTCGACCCAATCAAAGAGCGGCGTCGTCGGTTCGACGATCAGCGAATAGAGCGACAGATGATTCGGCTCCAACGCGATGGCGCGTTCCAGGGTGTCGGTCCACTGCACCATCGTCTGGTCAGGCAGCGCGAAGATGAAATCGAGATTCAGATTGTCGAAGCCGCCCGCTCGCGCGGCGTGCACCGCCATGGTGATCTCTTCTGGCGAATGGATGCGTCCCATCCATTGCAACAGCCCCGCGTCGAAGCTCTGCGCGCCCATCGACAGCCGATTCACCCCCGTCGCGCGCAATTCCGCCAGATGATGATATTCCAGCGTGCCAGGGTTCGCCTCCAGCGTGATCTCCGCATCGGCCACGACGGCGAAGGCCTCGTTGGCTGCCGCCAGGATCGCTGCGACCTCGGTGGCCCGCAACAGGCTGGGGGTGCCGCCGCCAAAGAAAATGGTGCGGCACACGCGGCGTGTGCCATCGGCCTGCCGTGTCGCCTCGCCCAGCAGCGTGATCTCGCGCACCAGCGCCGCCACGTATTTCGTGCGCCACCCCAGCATCCCCGCGTAGGAATTGAAGTCGCAATAATGGCACTTCTTGTGGCAAAACGGAATGTGGATATAGAGCGAGATGGTATCAAGCCAGGCAACATCGAGTTGAGCAGGCGCACGGGTCAGGGTTTCATTCATCAAGGCGGCAGCTTTCGGGGAGTGCGGGTGACTTCGGCGAGCGACACCACCGATGATGTCGTATACCCCTCAATCGTATCACATAGCGGATGCCCCCACCCCGTCGTGGCACGAGATCTGCCCAGCCCCTCTCCATCCGTCGCGTCAGCGAGGATAGAAAGGGGCTGGGCACAGGGAGCGTTGAACTAATACGCTTTGGCGAAGATGGCCCACTCCGTTGCATCTTGGCCGCAATAGACGCATTTACCCCCTGCTTCTTCCGGGCGATCGAAGGGCAGGCAGCGGATCGTTGCTTGGGTTTTGGCCTTGATGTCGGCCTCGCAAGTGGCACTGCCACACCACCAGGCCTCGACGAAGCCGAGGTTGGGGCGGTCAGCCATCCGCGCGGCCAGCTCGTCGAAAGTCGCGGCGGTGTAGGTGCGCGACTGGCGGAAGGCCAGCGCGGTGTCATACATCCCTTGCTGAATCTCGGCGAGCAGCGTTTGCGCGCGGGTGGCGAGGTCGGCACGCGGCACGAATTCCTTGGCACGGTTGTCGCGGCGCACCAGCACCGCCTGATCCTTCCCCACATCCTTGGGGCCGATCTCCAGCCGCAGCGGCACGCCGCGTAGCTCCCAGTCGTTGAATTTGAAGCCGGGGGTTTGGTCGCGCCAGTCGGTCTTCACGCGCAGCCCCGCCGCGCGCAGATCGCGCTCCACCGCCGCCACGGCATCAGCAACGAGGGCGCGCTCCTCCTCTTTGCGCCAGATCGGCACGATGACGACCTGGATGGGCGCGACACGCGGCGGCATCCGCAGCCCCGAGGTGTCGCCGTGCACCATGATCGCCGCGCCAATGAGGCGGGTCGAGGTGCCCCACGAGGTCGTCCAGGCGAGCTTGCGCGTGCCATCTGCATCGAGGA
>JACDGC010000851.1 GCA_013815535.1 Ktedonobacterales bacterium | reverse complement strand
GCATGAGCGGGTCCGGCAGCAAACAGTTTGCCGCCGACCCGCTCGCGCTCGTTGGTGCATCCCCCATCCCTACCCAGGAATGGGGGATGCTTGGCTGTCTTATGCAGTGGCTGGGCTTGGTGTGCCTTGCTGGGCCGCGCCGGCCTGGGCCGGTGAGCGCAAACGCCGCACTTCGCGGCCCTGTGCGTCGCGATAGACGTCGTATTCCTCGACTTCTTCGCTGAGCACCTTGCCATCGCGCAGGCGCACGCGCTCGCGCGTCACTTTGATGGTGCGGGCAAAGGTGGCCTCACCCACGCGCTGCGAGCCGGTAGCGTCGAGCACTTCACGGGCGACGGTGATGTCTTGCTCGGTGACGATGATCTCATCCTCGTCGCGGCGACCCAGGAAGAAGAAGAGGGGCAGCAACGGCAAGAAGAGCAACAGCGACAGCAAGATCACCTGCCATGGCACCGACGGCGCGGCCTTGGGGACGATGCGCAGCGGCTGGGTGGCCGTGATGAGCGGGCACGTGCTGCTGGCAGTGCCACTCACCGTCTGACACGCGGGATCGTCGAACGACTGGCACGCCGAGGCCAGGGAGGCACCAGCGGGGAAAGCCCCCACGCGCACCGTGTCATTGAGCGCGTTGTTGACATCTGGCGCGGTGTAGTTCAGCGCGAATGAACCATCTGACGGAGTGCCACCGTTGAGGGTGGCCGCCTTGGCGCAGTTGAAGCTCGACTGCGAGCCCACATAGGCAACGATTTCCAAGGCCTGGGGCGTCGAGCTATTCGGAGCGCCACCCTGCCACGATGTGCCTTTGAAGGTCGCTTTGTCGCCAGAGGTCAGTTGCGTGGGGATCGTCAGCGATGGCGGCGACACATACAGGTCCTGCGAGGTGGTGCTCGTGCAGCCACCCGCACCGCTGGCATAGACTTTGTAGTGGTAGACGCCATTCTGCGGGCTGACCAGGGGCAGGTTCGCGTAGGGCGGTGCGGTGAAGGTGCCCGAGAAGCTCGCCGTCTGGTTCAGTTGACCAACCGCCACGCACACGGACGATTCCGGCACACCGACATTCACCGTGAGGGGCGCCGCTTTGCCCAGATTTTGCGCCGAGACGGTGAAGGGCTGGCCGGGGTAGAGCACCTGCGGAGAGACATTCAGGCAGGCCGCGCCATTGCCGACCGCCGTGCAACTCGGCACGAACGGCTGCACCACCAGCAACGTATCTGTTGCCTGACTCTCAGCCGGTGCACCAGGGGCAATATTGCAGAAGGCATTGGGGACGGAGACACGAATGTTGAAGACCGTCGTCTCCGTCACATTGGGCACGACGAAGAGTTGCGGCTCAAATGAAAGCAAGTCCCCGCCGTTGGTCTCAGGCGTCGCAAAGGTGCGAACGGGGTTCGCCAGGTTCCCTTTGAGGACGGTGCGGCATTCGCGGTTGATGTCTTTATCAGGACCGATGATCTCATTGGTCGCGGGCCACTTATGGGGGAGGGTCGTGCTGCGCACGAAACCATCGCTGAGATAGATTTGCACGTTTTGGTTCGGTTGCCACTTGCCGACGCCATAGACCGTCACGAGGTCGCCACCATGCGCCGTATTATTGAAATACGCGCGGGGGCCACCATTGATGCTGATCTTCGTGCAATGGTCATTGCCCTTGGTGCTGGTGACATAGGCCGCATCACCTGCGGGGTTACGGTTGTCTAAACCGCCACTGTTGAGCGCCGCCTGCGCAGCGCTGGGAGAATCGCCGGGACAAATGTTAGAATAGTCCAATGACGCGGGAATGCCCATATTGGCGGGGGGCACTGGCGCGTTGGGGCGCGCGGCTTGCACGCTGCCCGAGGTCAGTGCGCTCACCATGGCCACCGCAACCAGGGTCGGCGCCAGCAAGACCGCACGGAAAGATCTCCACCGCATGAAAACACGTCCTCCTACGAGATGTATGGATGTGGGAAAAACACTCGTCTGCCAGTGATACGGAAATTGGGGTCAAGCAGATCTGCTGCCAGCATAACATAGTTCCCCCTTGATAGCCAAGAGAACCGCGCAAGCAGCGTGACCATGATGAGCGACCTCTCTTAGGAGAACGCATCAGCAGCGGTTTTGGGC